>NZ_PVWS01000011.1:0-100232 GCF_004126395.1 Roseovarius sp. A46
CTGATAACCCGGCTCCCTCACCAATCTCACCTGCCAGTCAAGGCCACCACCGAAGCCTAACAACCGGCCCAAAACCATCCCGGGGGAAACAAATCCCACCTCACCGCTCAAACGAGGCGTTTCGCTGTGGTCTCTCAAAAGATTTCGCACCGCTTTCTTTTCAAGAAAGCGGTGCCCCAGCTTTCCCAGCCGGGCAAAGCGCGCTAGCTTTCGCCCATGTTCCCGATCCGCGATCACAACCCGTCGGGCTCGACCCCTTATGTCACCTGGGCGCTCATCGCGCTCAACGTGGTCGTGTTCCTGAGCTACTGGCAGCTCTTCTCGGACGAGCGCGCGCTCAGTCTGTTCTTTCGCGACTGGGCGATGATCCCGGCCCTGGTTACGGCACGGGGCGAGTATGCGGGGCTGTTCACCTCGATGTTCCTGCACGGTGGGCTGATTCATCTCGCGGGCAACATGCTGTTCCTGTGGATATTCGGCGACAATCTCGAGGACCGGATGGGCCACCTGCCCTTCCTCGCCTTCTACCTCGCCTCGGGACTGGCGGCTGGGGCCACGCAGGTAATGGGCGCACCGGGCTCGATGGTGCCGACGGTGGGCGCATCTGGGGCGATCGCGGGGGTTATGGGGGGCTACATGCTGCTGTTTCCGCGCGCGCGGGTCGATATCCTGATCATCATCATCTTCTTCGTGCGCATCATCACGATCCCGGCGGCGCTGGTGCTGCTGCTGTGGTTCGCCATCCAGGTGGTCGCGGGGCTGGGCAGCGATCCGGACATGGGCGGCGTGGCCTACTGGGCCCATGCCGGCGGCTTCGTCGCTGGTATAATCCTGACACTGCCGGTGTTCCTGCGGCTGGGCGGGCCGCGGTTCTGGGCGCTCCATGACGGGGTGCCGCCCAACCCCGAGACACTCTACCGCTTTCGCCGCACGCCCATACCGCGCGTCGGGAGACGCCGATGACCGCCCCGCTCAAGGCCACCTGCCATTGCGGCGCGGTCGAGCTGCGCCTGCGCCCGCTCAACCCGGGCCTCGGCGATGCGCATCGCTGCGACTGCAGCTTCTGCCGGCGGCGCGGGCCGGCCACGATCAGCGTCGCGCTGGACGATCTGGAGATCGTCAGGGGGGCCGCGGCGCTGACACTCTACCGGTGGGGCACCGGCACGGCGCAGCACTGGTTCTGCAGCCGCTGCGGCATCTACACCCATCACCGGCGCCGATCGAATCCAAACGAATACGGCGTCAATCTCGGCGCGATCGAGGGGGTGAACCCGCGCGATTTCGACCCCATCCCGTGGGAGGACGGCGTCAACCACCCCTCCGACCGCTGATCCTTATCCCCGTTCCGACACCCCGCCTCAGCCGCGCGCCGCGCGGATGAGATCGAGGATATCGCGCGCTGCATCGGGGATGTTGGTGCCGGGCCCAAAGATCGCCTTGACCCCCGCCTTTTGCAGGAACTCGTAATCCTGCTGCGGGATGACCCCGCCGCAGATCACGATGATGTCGCCCGCATCGCGCGCGCGCAGCGCCTCGATCAGCTTGGGCGCCAGCGTCTTGTGCCCCGCTGCCTGGCTAGAGATTCCGACCACATGCACATCGTTGTCGATGGCATCCTGCGCCGCCTCCTCCGGCGTCTGGAAGAGCGGCCCCACATCCACGTCAAAGCCGATATCGGCAAACGCCGTGGCGATCACCTTGGCTCCGCGGTCGTGCCCGTCCTGTCCCATCTTGACCACCAGCATGCGCGGCCGCCGGCCCTCGTCCTCGGCGAATTTCTCGACATCGCGCTGGATCGCGGCGAACCCCGCATCGCCCTCGTAGGCCGCGCCATAGACGCCCGCGAGCGTCCGTACCTCGGCGCGGTGCCGACCGAATTCCTTTTCCAGTGCCATGCTGATTTCCCCTACAGTGGCGCGTGCGCGCGCGGCCTCGACCGCCGCCTCCAACAGGTTTCCGCCCTCGACCGCGCGGCGCGTGAGCTCATCGAGTGCCGCATCACAGGCCACCTGGTCGCGGCTGGCGCGGATGCGCTCCAACGCCTTGATCTGGCTGTCGCGCACCTTGACGTTGTCGACATCGAGAATGTCGATCGGGTCTTCTTTCTCCTTGCGATACTTGTTGACGCCGACGATCACCTCGTCTCCCCGGTCGATCATCGCCTGCCGCGTGGCCGCCGTCTCCTCGATGCGAAGCTTTGGCATACCGCTCTCGACCGCGCGGGTCATGCCGCCCATCTCCTCGACCTCCTCGATCAGCTCCCACGCCTTTTCAGCCAGGTCATGGGTCAGCTTCTCGACGTAGTAAGAGCCCGCCAGCGGATCGACCACATTGGTCACGCCCGTCTCTTCCTGCAAGATCAACTGCGTATTGCGCGCGATCCGGGCACTGAAATCCGTGGGCAGTGCAATCGCCTCGTCGAGGGCGTTGGTATGCAAGCTTTGCGTGCCGCCGAGAACCGCGCTCATCGCCTCATAGGCGGTGCGGATTACGTTATTGTACGGGTCCTGCTCCTGCAGGCTGACACCGGAGGTCTGGCAATGGGTGCGAAGCACCTTGGATTTCTCGGATTTCGCGCCGAATTCCGTCATGATCCGATGCCACAGCAGCCGCGCGGCGCGCAGCTTCGCGGCCTCCATGAAGAAATTCATGCCGATGGCAAAGAAGAACGACAGCCGCGGTGCAAAGCGGTCCACATCCATCCCCGCCTCGATCGCCGCCTTCACGTATTCGCGTCCATCGGCCAGCGTATAGGCCAGCTCCTGCACCAGGTTCGCGCCCGCCTCCTGCATGTGGTAGCCCGAGATCGAGATCGAGTTGAATCGCGGCATGTGCTCGGCGGTGTAGCCGATGATGTCCGACACGATCCGCATCGAGGGCGCAGGCGGGTAGATATAGGTGTTGCGCACCATGAATTCCTTCAGAATGTCGTTCTGAATGGTGCCCGAGAGTAGCGCCTTGTCGTGCCCCTGCTCCTCGCCCGCGACGATGAAACTGGCCAGAACCGGGATCACCGCGCCGTTCATCGTCATGGACACGCTGACCTTGTCGAGCGGAATGCCATCGAACAGGACCTTCATATCCTCGACCGAGTCGATGGCCACGCCCGCCTTGCCCACATCGCCCTCGACACGCGGATGATCGCTGTCATAGCCGCGATGGGTGGCGAGATCGAAGGCGACCGAAACCCCCTGCTGCCCGGCGGCCAGGTTGCGGCGGTAGAAGGCGTTCGATTCCTCCGCCGTGGAAAACCCGGCATATTGCCGGATCGTCCAGGGGCGGCCGGCATACATCGTCGCCTTGACGCCGCGGGTAAAGGGCGCCTGCCCGGGGATGCTGCCCATGTGCGGCAGCCCCTCGACATCCTCCTCGGTGTAGAGCGGCTCTACCGCGATCCCCTCCAGCGTCTGCCAGGTCAGGTCTTCAAGCGGGCGGCCCTTCAGTTCCGCCTCAGCCAGTTCACGCCAGGTGTCTTTCTTCGATGCCATCGTCTTGTCCTCTTGTCGGATGACCGTCGCGCGGCTGTATCTCCGCGTTCAACGGTCCGGTTTCCCCGGCCAGTCGTGCCAGCCCGTCCGCCCCGGTGCGCAGCCAGAACAGATCGTCGTCATAAGCCTCTTTCAGTGCGGCGGCCTGCGCCGCACCGAACGGGTACCAGCGCCCGATGCCGTCCGGCAGGCGCGCGGCATCGCCGCCCCGGCGCTCCACGGCGCGGCGCAGCGCGGGCAGGTCGGGCGCGCGGCCCAGCCATGCGGCGGCCTCGTGCCCATGTCCGGTGTCGGCCTCGCCCGTCATCAGCGCCAGACGCGCGGCAGGGCGATCAGCGAATTGCTCGTGCGGCAGGATCACGATCTCGACACCCGGCAGCGCGCAGGCCACGTCCGCGATGACATCGCGCCATTGCCGACCTCCCGTCACCAGCCGGTCGAGATCCCCCGCCGAGGGCAGCCGGTGGCCACGCGCCACCGCATAGGCCAGAACCGAGGCCCACCACGCGTCCTGCGCCCGGATCGACAGCACGGCGCGGGTGATCCGCCCGCCGAAGGCATCGCCAAGGCGCGCCATGCGCTCGCCCGCCCCGGGATAGAGCCGGTGACGCCGCAGGCAGGTGCGCGGCGCGCCGATCATGTTCTCGTCGCTGACCACGAGCCGCGTTACGCCCGCCTCGCGCGCCCGCGCGACACGCAGAGCAATCCGCCCCCGGGCGCGCGCGGCCCGCGCCGCGTCGGAATGGTCACCCGGCGCCGGAATTACCCCGGCCAGCAGCCCGTCGCGGGTGACCGGCGGCCCCCAGAACGCCAGCCCGTGCGTGGCCAGCGCGGCTGTCTGCGCCTGCGCATGGCGTTGAAGGCTCGTGGTGGCGGTGCGGTGGGCTCCGAGGTGAAGAATGATATCCATGATCGCGCGCGTCCCTTGCTGCCCGGCGTCGGGCCACAGGATGCCACCAACACGTGAGCGCGGGATTAACCGCGTCGTTTTTTCCCAATGCGGCCAAACGGGCTTCGCAATCCGGCGCGATCCGCCTATATCTTGCCGGACAGGAGATCGCATGAAACCGTTACTCGCCCTTGTTTTGCTTGCCTTCGCAGCGGCCCCCGCCGACGCACAAGACACTGCGCCGGAGACCGACACGTCCCTGATCGTCCCCGCCGAAGAGGTCACACCGGACGAATTGCTCTGGATCAAGCGACCGCTCGTGGTGTTTGCCGACACCCCCGCGGATCCGCGATATGCCGAGCAGATGGGATACATCACCGACCGGATCGACGCGCTCGCCGTGCGCGACGTGGTGGTGATCACTGACACCGACCCCCCGGCGCGCTCGGAATGGCGGCAGAAGCTGCGGCCGCGCGGCTTCAACCTCGTGCTCGTGGGCAAGGACGGAGAGATATACCTGCGCAAGCCCGCGCCGTGGCAGGTGCGAGAGATCGTGCGCTCCATCGACAAGCTGCCGGCGCGCCAGCGCGAGATGCGCGAGGGAACGGCAGGGGGAAGCTGAGCGCGCACCATCGCTCAGCCCTCCCCCATCGCCACGACGAGCAGCCCCTCGCCCGGCATCATCAGCAGGAGCGCGCGGCGCGCCCCGTCCCAGGCCAATACCGTCTCTCCGTCATCGAGCGCATGGCGAAACACGCTCTCGCTGCGCGCGTCCATGCAGGCCCGCGCCTCGATCCCGGCACGGCGCATCGCCATGCCGGTTTCGCGGTGGTGGTTGGCCATCGCCACCAGAGCCGCATCCGCCGCCTGCCCCGGCAGATCGAGCGCCGCCGCCCCCCGTCCCGCGATCTCGCGGCGCATCTGCGCCACGTCACGGGTAACCGGCAGGGCCGATTTCACCTCTGCGTTCACCACAGAGTAGAGCCCCACGGCACAGTCCCGCCTTGCCACGAAGGACAGCGTCTCGCACAGCGCGAACCACTGCCCCAGCCACACCCGCTGCGCCGCCTCCTGCTCGCGCTGACAGGCGGCGAGGATGACGAGCGCGGCAAGACAGGCCACCGGCACGGGATTATGGCGCGGGGCGCGGGTCATCCTCTCACTCGAACTCCATGATGACCTCGTCCACCGCGAGGCTGTCGCCGGGCGCGGCGTTGACGCATGAAACCACGGCCTTGCGTTCGGCGCGCAGGATGTTCTCCATCTTCATCGCCTCCACGGTGCACAGCGCCTGCCCCTCCTGCACCTCGTCACCCTCGGCCACGTGGACCTTCACGATCATGCCGGGCATCGGGCAGAGCAGCATCCGCGACGTATCAGGCGGAAGTTTCTCGGGCATTAACGCTGCCAGTTCCGCCTGCCGCGGCGTGCGGATATTGACCTTGAGATCGGCCCCGCGGCTCCGGATACGGAATCCCTGCGTGATCTTGCCGACCTTGAGCACCAGCGGCCTGCCGTCCACGTCAAGCCGCGCGAGTTGATCGCCGGGCGTCCAGTCACTTGTGACGCGCAGGATGGCACCATCCTCGAAGCGCACGCTCGCGCCCTCCCGGTCCGCGGAAACGGTGACCGGATAGCTCTCGCCCTGAAGGCTCACCACCCAGTCCTCGCCGACGTGGCGCTCGTGGTTGTCCATCCGCCCCGAGATGCGCGTGCGCCGGATTTCCGCCACCCGGTGCATCGCCGCCGTGCTCGCCGCGATCCGGCGCAGCACGCCCTCGGGCAACTCAACCCCGTCGAAGCCGTCGGGATATTCCTCGGCGATAAACGCGGTGGTGATGTCGCCCGAGACGAATTTCGCATGATCCATCACCGCGCTGAGGAATGGCAGGTTGTGCCCGATCCCCTCGACCTCGAAACTGTCGAGCGCCACGCGCATCGCCTCGATCGCCTGCGCACGGTCCGGGGCCCATGTGCACAACTTGGCGATCATCGGGTCGTAATACATGCTGATCTCGCCGCCCTCGTAGACGCCGGTATCGTTACGCACCGCCGTCTCGCCGGCGGGCGCCTCGCCCTGCCATTTGGCCGAGTCCAGCAGCGGCCCGGCGGCGATTTCCTGCGGCGGGCGATAGCGCGTGAGCCGCCCGATCGAGGGCAGGAAGCCGCGATAGGGGTCCTCGGCATAAAGGCGGCTCTCCATCGCCCAGCCCTTGAGCGTCACGTCGTCCTGCGTGATCGACAGCTTCTCGCCCGCCGCGACGCGGATCATCTGCTCGACGAGGTCCACACCGGTGACAAGCTCGGTCACCGGATGCTCCACCTGCAGGCGCGTGTTCATTTCGAGAAAATAGAAATTTCGCGCGCCATCGACGATGAATTCCACCGTCCCGGCACTGGCATAGCCCACGGCATGGGCCAATGCGACCGCCTGCTCGCCCATCGCGCGGCGGGTCTCTTCGTCGAGGAACGGGCTCGGCGCCTCCTCGATCACCTTCTGGTTCCGGCGCTGGATCGAGCACTCGCGCTCGCCCAGGTAGATGCCGTTGCCATGAGCGTCGCACAGCACCTGTATCTCGATGTGGCGCGGCTGGGTGACGAACTTCTCGATAAAGATGCGGTCGTCGCCGAAACTGCTGGCCGCCTCGTTCTTCGAACTTTGAAAGCCCTCGCGCGCCTCCTCGTCATTCCACGCGATGCGCATGCCCTTGCCGCCGCCGCCCGCGCTCGCCTTGATCATCACCGGATAGCCGATCTCGCCGGAAATCTTCACCGCCTCGTCGGCGTCCTCGATCAGGCCCATCACGCCGGGCACGGTGCTCACCTCCGCCTCCTGCGCGATCTTCTTGGAGGTGATCTTGTCGCCCATCGCCTCTATCGCGCGCACCGGCGGGCCGACAAACGCCACACCCTCGGCCTCCAGCGCCTTGGCGAACTTGGGGTTTTCCGACAGGAAGCCATAGCCCGGATGCACCGCCTCGGCGCCGGTCTTGCGAATCGCGTCCATCACCTTGTCGATGACGATATAGCTCTCGTTGGCGGGCGAGGGACCGATATGCACGGCCTCGTCGGCCATCTGCACATGCAGCGCCTGCGCGTCGGCATCGGAATGGATCGCGACGGTGGCGATCCCCATCTTGCGCGCGGTCTTTATCACCCGACAGGCGATCTCTCCCCGGTTCGCGATCAGGATTTTCTTGAACATTCCTCGTCCCTTCCTCTAGCGGTTCCAGCCCGCGCGGCGGGGCGCGCAGACAGTGTCACATTCCGATAACGGATTTGTAACGAAAGATTTATTATCAATTTTTTTCAAGTGCTTACACATTTTCGTAGATCACCTTGACGTGAGGGGCACGTGACCAAACGGCTTGGCATTGTGGGACAGGCCGCCTGTGCGACGCGGCCTGCGGGGCGCGCAGCGTGCCCGCCTGACACCACAACCGGGAGGAGACCACCCCATGAAACGACACGTCGCAATGGCCCTTGCGCCATCCGCGCTGCTGGTGGCAATCCATGCCGCCCCCGCGTTCGCCGAGAGCGACGCGGAACTCAAGCAACAGGTGCGCGCGCTGACCGAACGTGTGAACGAACTCGAGGATCGCGGGCACGTCAACCTGCCCGCGGGCACGACACTCACCTTCGGCGGCTACACCAAGCTCGACTTGATCTACGATTTCGATCAGGGGCAGGGTGACACCACCTTCGTCCCCGGCCTCGCGATCGGCGCGCCCGATGGCGGCGGCTTCGACGCCCATGTGCGCCAGACGCGCCTCAACTTCCGCACCGATACCCAGACCGACAAGGGGCCGCTCACCACCTTTGTCGAGATCGACTTCTTCGGCACGCGCGGCAACGATGTGCAAACCAACTCGCACCGCCCGCGCCTGCGCCACGCCTATGGTCGCTGGAACGGCTGGACCACGGGCCAGACCTGGACCACGTTCATGCCGATCGAGGCCTACCCCTCGACCGTCGATTTCCAGGGCCCGTCGGGCATTCCCTTCATCCGGCAGGCGCAGCTTCGCTACACCTTCCCGGCGGGCGAGGGGCTCGATGTCTCTGTCGCGCTCGAGAACGGCGAATTCTCCGGTCGCGGTGTGGTCGGCGGTGCGACCGTGCCCATCGGCGAGACCATCGGCGGTGCCTTCTCGGGCAACAACTCGGATTTCGACCAGTCGCCCGACCTCGTACTCGCGGCCAAGTGGCAGCAGGATGACACCCTCCTGCGCGGGGCGTTGGTACTGCGCGACCTCGAAGCCCCGCGCCAGATGGGCGGCGACAGCGATACCGGCTGGGGCATCAACATCGCCGGCGGCGCACCGCTCTGGGCGGGCGGCCGGATCGTCGGCTCGTTCACCTATGGCGACGGCGTGGGCCGGTACATCATCGACGGCGCCGGGCAGGATGCGTTCGTCGATGCCACCGGACGGCTCAACACCATCGAGTCCTACGGCGCCACCGCGCAGGTGTCGCACGACTTCTCCGACAAGGTGACGGCGGGGCTGTCTTACGGCTTCTACTCGGTCGAGGACACTTTCGCGCCCACCGACAGCGACCAGCACCAGACGGTGCACGCGTCGATCTTCTACAGGCCGGTCGATCGCATGACCGTCGGCGCAGAACTGAGCTGGGTCGAGCGCGAGCTTGTCAGCGGCGCCTCGGAGGACGCCACGCGCCTGCAAACCTCGGTTCAGTTCAGCTTCTGAGCCACGGGCACCTGCACCCGCAAAAAGGGGCAGCCCGGCGCCCGAACTGGCACCGGACTGCCCGCAAGAGGGGACACCATGGACCAAGCGCCGAAATGGCGCGCTCGGGGAAAGACGATCCATGGCTCCAAAAAGACTGTCAGCGACGGGGGCCCGGGCCAAGCCCCGCATCACACGCGCCCCGCATTCGGCATGCGACCGCCGGAAACCGGCCCGGCTGCGCAAAACTCCGCCGATCCCGGCCCGACTCATGGCGCATCCCCACCGTCGAACACCTCGGGAAAGCTCTGCCGGGCAACGCCCAGGTCGAGCACCAGCAACGCCTCGTAGCTTTTCGGATCGAACGGGTCCTCTGCGGGCTTGATTTCGCGCCCCAGCAGCCAGCTCAGCCGCCCGGCATCGAGGTTGCCCCGCTCAAAGGGCTGGTCGCCGAAATGCTCCCAGATGGCGCGCAGGAACTCGGTATCTGCACGCCTGTCGATTGGCTTGCGGTCACGATAGCGCTCGCGCGCGATAAGCGGCGTGATCCCGCGCGGGTTGCCCCGCCTGATTGTGAACTGGTAGTCTGTACCTGCAAGACGTCCCGGAAAACCGCGATGTTTCAACATGTTGCACCTCCAAAGACGCAGAGGTGCGGCACGTTTGGCAGGTGTGGCGGGACGGACGATACCGCCCGTCCCGCCGTCAGCCCGAAGGGCTTACTTGTACTTGCCGGTCTGCTCCGGCTCGGTCGTGACCGGCTCGACCACGACGAATTCTTCCTCGGCCGGCTGTGCGCACGCGGCGACGACGGCAACGAAGCCAAGGGCGAGAACGCTCTTGAGGGTCTTGGACATGTAATACTCCTGTCTCTCGTGTCTTCGGTTGATGGCGCGTTCGGGCACAATGCCGAAACCCGCCACGTTGGCGAGGTAAAGGTCGCTTGGGCGCAACCTGGGACAACGCTAGCGGAAATCGAGCGATTTGAATACATTGAATGCGCGATCCCACGCGCATGTGTCCCCAAAGACGCACCTCGCCAAAGGCCGGTCCATTTGCTTGAGCGATATCGCGACGGCATCAGAACATCTCCCATGTACAACGGTCATCCTCGATCCGGTAGGCCTCGAAGACCTGCGTGACCGTCTCGTCGTAGACGCCGAATTCCGACTCGCGGTCGGCCAGCGAAACAACCACCTGCCCGGGCTGCGGGCCGATATTCGAAATCCGGGGCAGCGCATGCGTCTCGCACAGCCACACAAGATCGCCGGAGATGGCATCGAACCGCTCCGCCCCGGCTGTGAACCCGTCGGCGACATAGCGAAACCGATAGATCAGCCCGCCGCCAGAGGGCCGGTTGGTCAGCACCTCGAAGAACCGCGCCTCCAGCCCCGAGGGCAGCCGCAGCGCCTCCTCCTGCGCCGCGGCTGCGGGGGCCTGCGCCAGCAGCACGCTCGCGGCCATGCCCGCCAGCGGCCTCATCCGCCCGCCCCCGTCCAGCGCGCCACGCGCGCCGGATCCTGGAACAGCGCGGCGATCCGCGCCTCCGCTTCTGCCCGCGCGAACCGGCCCGCCACCGTGCCGCCCGCCCGTACATGCAGGCCGCCTGGCACGCGCCACACACGCACCACGGGGGCAAAGCCGCGCAAGTGCCGCAGCGCCCGCCACATGTCCTGCCGCAACCGGTGCGCGACACGGGCGCGCGATGCCTCTGGCACCCGCCCCTCGACCGCCAGATCGAAGCGCACGGGCAGCCGCCGCGCCAGCGTCAGCGCGCCGTCCTCCTCGTGGGTCAGATGCCATTGGTCGCGGGCCATGTCCTGCGTCTGTCCTTGCTTCTTCTTGGTTCGGATACCCTGGCGGGGGCAGCGCCCCCAGCCCTCACAACGGGATGTTGTCGTGCTTCTTCCAGGGCAGCGCGATCTTCTTGTTGCGCAACGACGCGAACGCCCGGCTCACGCGCATCCGCGTGCTGCGCGGCTGGATCACCTCGTCGATAAAGCCGCGCTCGGCGGCGACAAACGGATTGGCGAACCGGTCCTCGTAGCTCTCGGTATGCGCCGCGATCTTCTCGGGGTCCTTGAGATCGGAGCGATAGATGATCTCGGTCGCGCCCTTGGCGCCCATCACCGCAATCTCTGCCGTCGGCCAAGCATAGTTGAAATCGCCGCGCAAATGCTTTGACGACATCACGTCATAGGCCCCGCCATAGGCCTTGCGGGTGATCACCGTGACCTTGGGCACCGTCGCCTCGCCATAGGCAAAGAGCAGCTTGGCGCCATGCTTGATCACCCCGCCGTATTCCTGCCCCGTGCCGGGCAGGAAGCCGGGCACGTCCACCAGCGTCAGGATCGGGATCTCGAAACAGTCACAGAACCGCACGAACCGCGCCGCCTTGCGGCTGCTGTCGATATCGAGACACCCCGCCAGCACCATCGGCTGGTTGGCCACCACACCCACGGTCTGCCCCTCCAGCCGGATGAATCCGGTGATCATGTTCTTGGCGAATTCCTCCTGGATCTCGTAGAAATCCGCCTCGTCCGCGATCTTCAGGATCAGCTCCTTCATGTCATAGGGCATGTTGGGGTTCTCGGGGATCAGCGTGTCGAGGCTCGCCTCGACACGCACCGGCTGGTCAAAGAACGGGCGCACCGGCGGCTTCTCGCGATTGTTCAGCGGCAGGAAATCCACCAGCCGCCGCACCTCGGCAAGCGCCTCGACATCGCTGTCGAAGGCCCCGTCGGCGACGCTCGACTTGCGCGTATGGGTGAGCGCGCCGCCCAGCTCCTCCGCCGTCACCTGCTCATTGGTCACGGTGCGCACCACGTCGGGGCCGGTGACGAACATGTAAGAGCTGTCCTTCACCATGAAGATGAAATCGGTCATCGCGGGGGAATAGACGGCGCCGCCCGCGCAGGGCCCCATGATGACGCTGATCTGCGGGATCACGCCCGACGCCTCGATATTGCGCTGGAATACCTCGCCATACCCCGCGAGACTGTCTACCCCCTCCTGGATGCGCGCGCCGCCCGAATCGTTGATGCCGATGACCGGCGCACCGTTCTGCATGGCCATGTCCATGATCTTGCAAATCTTCTGCGCATGGGTGGCGCTGACCGAGCCGCCCAGCACGGTGAAATCCTGGCTAAAGACATAGACCTGCCGGCCGTTGATCGTGCCCCAGCCGGTGACCACGCCATCGCCGTAGGGGCGGTTCTTCTCCATGCCGAAATCGGTGCAGCGATGTGCCACGAACATGTCGAATTCCTCGAAGCTGCCCTCGTCAAGCAGCAGCTCGATCCGCTCGCGCGCGGTAAGCTTGCCGCGCCCGTGCTGCGCGTCGATGCGCGCCTGTCCGCCCCCGAGCCGGGCATCGGCACGGCGGGTTTCGAGTTCCTGAAGGATATCTTTCATGGCGGTCCCCTTTCCTCACCGGGCCTCCCCGGCCATCGTTGGCGCGCACCATACGCAGTCGGGGCCACAGGGCCAAACGGAATCCCGCAAATTTGCAAATTACTGCGAACAAATTCTTGAATACCTGCAAATCAGCAAATCAACCCCGGCTTTGCACCCTATGCAAATGGACATCTTCACCCGATACCCCTAGCGTGCCGCCATGCTGTCCGAGGTCAAGGTCCGGTTTCTGGACCGCTCAACCCCACCACATATCGTCACGCTGATCCTGATGGCGGGATTGTCGGCGCTGGCGATCAACATCTTTCTGCCGTCCCTGCCCGGAATGGTGGCGTATTTCGACACCGAGTATCGGCTGATCCAGCTTTCGGTGGCGCTCTATCTCGCGGTGAACGCGGGGCTGCAATTGCTGATGGGGCCGATCTCGGACCGCTGGGGGCGGCGCCCGGTGGTGCTATGGGGGGTCGGGCTGTTCCTCGTCGCGACGGTCGGCTGCCTGCTCGCGCCGACCGTCACGGTCTTTCTCGCCTTCCGCATGGTGCAGGCCAGCATCGTCGTGGCGATGGTGCTGTCGCGCGCCATCGTGCGCGACATGGTGCCCCAGGACCGCGCGGCCTCGATGATCGGCTATGTGACGATGGGCATGGCCGTGGTGCCGATGATCGGCCCGGCGTTCGGCGGACTGCTCGACGAGGCGTTCGGCTGGCAAGCGAATTTCTGGGCGCTCCTCGTTCTGGGCGCCGGGCTGTTCTGGCTGTGCTGGTACGATCTGGGCGAGACCGCGCCGCTCTCGGGGCGCACCCTGGCACAGCAGTTCCGCGACTACCCTGCACTTCTCACCTCCTACCGGTTCTGGGGCTACGCGCTGGCGGCGGGGCTCAGTTCGGGGTCGTTCTTTGCCTATCTGGGCGGTGCGCCCTTCGTCGGCGACCAGGTGTTCGGGCTGTCGCCCTCGCTTCTGGGGCTTTTGTTCGGGGCGCCCGCCGTTGGCTATTTCCTCGGCAATTTCGCCTCTGGGCGCTTTTCCACGCGGATCGGCGTCAACCGGATGGTGCTGTGGGGGACACTGTCCAACGCGGGTGGCATCGGGCTCAACCTCACGCTCTTCTACGCGGGCTTCGGCACGCCGCTCAGCTTCTTCGGGCTGATGATGTTCATGGGGCTGGGCAACGGCATGGTGATCCCCAACGCCACCGCCGGCGCGCTATCGATCCGGCCCGACCTCGCCGGCACGGCAAGCGGCCTTTCGGGCGCGCTGATGATCGGGCTGGGGGCGGTGCTCTCGGCGCTGGCGGGGCTGCTGCTGACGCCCGAACGCGGGGCATTCCCGCTGTTGTGGCTGATGTTCGCCACCGGGGTCGCGGGCGTCGTCACAATCCGTCTGGTCATGCGCCGCGAGCGGCGATTGGGGCTGGCAGGCTAGAAGGCGCGGCTGATCGATCACGGCGCTCCGCGCGATCCACCCACCGTCAGGGCAAGGCCCACGAACCCCACCTCCACCCCGGGCGATTCGAAACAGCACAGCCGCCCACACCGTCCGACCTCACCGGCACATCACGGCCCCCACGGGAAATCGTGGGCCTGCATCTGGCGCGAACACGACCGCGGCCAGCGCAGGCCGGAAAATCGAATCAAATCACGCGTGATTCGCATCAGATTCCACGCCCCAGGCTGGTTGAACATCAGGAATCGCGATGTTTCCGAGCATTTTCCAAACCGGATTCACAACTTTCTTGGAAATCATGGGAAGTTTCGAATGAGTAGCATATGTTGCGTTATCTTGATAATCGAGGCCTATATGAAGGGAAGAATACCTGAATATTGGCACATAAAATTATTCCGAGAGGGCACACAGGGCACCAAAACATGCAGAGAAACGCAGAAAAAGATTGCCATGGGACAATTTCCCATATTATCTAGGAAACACGATGAGGACGGGATCATAGAGAGGCATCAAGACCTCCGGAGAACTCCCAAGTCAGGTTTCATACAGGCACCCGGCTTCATCGAACAAAGAGTTCCGGCGCGCGGGCGAGCAGACATCCCCCCAGGTGGCGCGCGCAGTCGGACCCCCCGCTCAGGCGGGACGAGGGCGGCGGGTTGATCAGTGGCAGCAGATCAACCCGCTGTTTCGTATCCGGGGGGCGGTTTTCGGGACGCGGGGGCGCAACAAGGGACCAGCGGGACAGTGGGCCGGATATTCAGGGGCGAGAGCCTCCACAAGGTGGATGGAAAGGGCAGGGTATCGATCCCGGCCCTCTATCGCCGTGTGATAGAGGCCTCCGACCCCAACTGGACCGACGGCCTCAGCCCCGAGCTCATCATCGTCTACGGCGACCACCGCCGCAATTTCCTCGAATGCTACACGGTCGAGGCGATGCAGGAGGTGGATGCCAAGATCGCCGCCCTGCCCCGCGGCTCGAACGCGCGCAAGCATCTTCAGCGGCTGTTCCACGGCCAAAGCTTTCCCACCAGCATCGACGAAACCGGGCGGCTGGTGCTGCCCGCCAAGCTGCGCCGCAAGATCGACCTCGAGGGCGAGGCGTTCTTCATCGCCGCGGGTGACACCTTCCAGATATGGAAGCCCGAGACCTACGAGTCCGAGGAACTCGCCAAGACCGAGGAATGGCTCGACGAATTCCCCGACGATTTCGACCCGCTCATCCTGCTCGACAATCCCGAAGGCGCCTGAACGATGGCCGCTGCCGCTGCCACACCGCCCTCTCCTGCCCCGCACGTCCCCGTCCTTTTGCGCCCGCTGCTGGCGGCGGTGGCCCCGGTGCGCGGCACCTGGCTCGATGGCACGCTGGGCGCAGGCGGCTATGCGCGCGGGCTGCTCGACGCGGGGGCAGAGCACGTGATCGGCGTCGACCAGGACCCTCTGGCCATCGAGATGGCGCGGGACTGGGGGGCCGAATATGGCGAGCGGCTCAGCCTCGTGCAGGGCAATTTCGCGCAACTTGACAGCTATGCCGACGCGCTCGACGGCGTCGTGCTCGATCTCGGCGTCTCCTCGATGCAGCTCGACCGGCCGGAACGCGGGTTCTCCTTCCAAAAGGACGGCCCGCTCGACATGCGGATGAGCCAGCAAGGCCCCACCGCCGCCGATCTGGTCAACCAAACCCCCGAGGCCCGCCTCGCCGACATCCTATTCCTCTACGGCGAAGAGCGCGCCAGCCGGCGCATCGCCCGCGCCATCGTGCGGGCGCGCACCGAGGCCCCCTTCGAGACCACCGGCGCGCTCGCGGCCATCGTGGAACGCTGCCTGCCGCGCCCCAAGCCCGGGCAGGTCCATCCCGCCACCCGCACGTTTCAGGCCATCCGCATCGCCGTCAACGACGAGTATCGCGCCCTCGTGGACGGGCTCGAGGCCGCCGAGCGCGCGCTGGTCCCCGGCGGGCGGCTCGCGGTCGTCACCTTCCATTCCATCGAGGATCGCATCGTCAAGCGTTTCTTCCAGGACCGCGCCGGACACGGCGGCGGCGGCAGCCGCCACGCCCCCGAGGCCGCGGCAAAACCCGCGCAGTTCACCCTGCCCTCGCGCAAGCCAATCGCCGCCGATGCCGAAGAGTTGGACGCCAACCCGCGCGCCCGCTCGGCGCGGCTGCGCATGGGCATCCGCACCGACGCCCCACCGGGCACAAGCGACCGCACCGCGCTCGGGCTTCCCCCGCTCGCAGGAGAGAGATGATGCGCAGCCTCGTTCACGTCCTCACCGCGCTCGCCGTGATCGGCCTCGCCTTCTGGGCCTACCGCGAGAATTACCGCACCCAAGAGGCGCTCGCGCGCGCCGACACGCTGCAATCCGATATCGCCACCGCCCGCCAGCGGCTGCGGATGCTCAACGCGGAATGGGCCTATCTAAACCGCCCCGACCGGCTCGCGGCGCTGGTCGAGATGAATTACGACCGGCTCGGGCTGATGCCGCTGCAACCGCATCAGTTCGGGCGCATCGACCAGGTCGCCTACCCGCAGACCAAACCGGATTTCACCATCACGAACCCCGTCGATGTCATGAGCGACGGAGGGCGCCCATGATCCGCACCCCGCTGCGCCCGCTCGCGCGTATCCTCGATGCCCGCCGCAAGGGCGAAAACCCCGACGCGATCGAGCGCGAAAACATCCGCCTGCGCCACGAGGAAATGCGCGACCGTGCCCGCCGCCGGGCCGAGGGGCGGCTGCTGGTGCTGGCGGGGCTGTTTCTCGCCGGGTTCGCGGTGATCGGCGGCCAGATGGCGGTGCTGGCACAATCGGAACCGGCCGAACCCCGCGCCGGGGCGAGCGGCGCGCGCATCCTCGCCCAGCGCGCCGATATCACGGATCGCCGCGGCCGCGTGCTGGCCACGAATTTCGACACCTACAGCCTCTATGCCCAGCCGCAGCAGATGATCGACCCAGAGGGCGCCGCCGAACAACTGGCCGCCATCTTCCCCGACCTCGACCGCGCGCGGCTGCTGCGCGGCTTCACCGGCAAGCGCAAGTTCCTGTGGATCCGCCGCACCCTCAGCCCCGAGCAGAAGCAGGCCGTGCACGACATCGGCGAGCCGGGGCTGCTGTTCGGCCCGCGCGAGATGCGGCTCTATCCCAACGGACAGATCGCCGCGCATGTGCTGGGCGGGGCGAGCTTTGGCGACGAGGGCGTCAGCGCCGCCGAGATTGTGGGCGTGGCCGGGATCGAAAAAGCGCTCGACGCGCGCCTGCGCGATCCGGCCCGCGCCCACGAGCCGCTGGCGCTGTCGCTCGATCTCAGCGTGCAGGCGGCGATGGAAAAGGTACTCGCCGGCGGCATGAGCATCATGAACGCCAAGGGCGCCGCGGGCATCCTGATGGAGGCCGACACCGGCGAGATCGTCGCCATCGCCTCGCTTCCGGATTTCGACCCCAACAACCGCCCCGCGCCGCCCGTGCAGGGCAACCCCGACGATAGCCCGTTGTTCAACCGCGCGGTGCAGGGCGTCTACGAGCTCGGCTCCACCTTCAAGACCTTCACCATCGCGCAGGCGCTGGAACGCGGGCAGGTCGAACCCGACACCATGATCAACACCCAGAGCCCGATGACATGGGGCAAGTACAGGATCCGCGATTTCCACAACTACGGACGCGAGTTGAGCGTCGAGAAGGTGCTGGTGAAATCCTCCAACGTGGGCACCGCGCGCATCGCCGTCGAGATCGGGGCCGAGCGGCAGCAGGCGTTTCTGCGCACACTGGGCTTGCTCGATCCCGTGCCGCTCGAGATCACCGAGGCCGGCGGCAGCCAGCCGCTTCTGCCGCCGAAATGGTCGGAGTTGTCGACCATGACCATCTCTTACGGGCATGGCCTTGCCATCAGCCCGCTGCACCTCGCCGCGGCCTATGCCACGGTGGTGAACGGCGGGCGGCGGGTGACGCCCACGCTCCTGCGCGATCCGGATCGCGCGCCCGGGCCGCGTGTCATCTCCGAGACGACATCGGCCGCGATGCGCGACTTGCTGCGCCGGGTGGTGACCGATGGCACCGCCAGCCTCGCCGAGGTGCCGGGCTATGCCGTGGGCGGAAAGACCGGCACCGCCGACAAGCCAAAGGCCAGCGGCGGCGGCTATCACGACGACCGGGTGATCGCGACTTTCGCGGGCATGTTCCCGGCCCACGATCCACGCTACGTGATCGTCGTCACCCTCGACGAGCCGGTCGAGACCTCGGGCGAGGAGCCGCGCCGCACCGCGGGGTGGACCGCCGTGCCGGTGGCCGCCGAGATCATCCGCCGCACCGCACCGCTTCTGGGCCTCAGGCCCGCGATTGAACAGGTCGGGGCGGCTGCTATAAGGCGGGCATCGAACTGAGATGACAACCGGGGTGGCAGGCGCGTGGCGCATATCCGAACACTGGCAGAACTGGGGCTGACCGCGCAGGGCGGGCGGCAGGCACGCGTCACGGCGCTCGCCACCAACAGCCGCGCGGTCGAGGACGGCGCGCTGTTCGCCGCCCTGCCCGGCACGCATACCCACGGCGCACGCTTCATCGCCACCGCGCTTGACCGGGGCGCCGGGGCGATCCTGACCGATGCCGCGGGCGCGCGCCTCGCCGCCGACGCGCTCGCGGGCTCGGATGCCGCGCTCGTCATCGCCGAAGACCCGCGCCAGACGTTGGCCTATGCCGCCGCGCTGTGGTTCGGCGCCCAGCCCGAGGTGATGGTCGCCGTCACCGGCACCAACGGCAAGACCTCGGTGGCCACCTTCACCCGCCAGATATGGGAGGCACTGGGCCTTGCCGCGGTCAACCTCGGCACCACGGGCGTCGAGGGGGCGGTGCGTGCGCCCCTGAGCCACACCACGCCCGAGCCGGTGACGCTCCACCGGCTGCTGGCGGACTGCGCAGCCCAGGGCGTCACCCATGCCGCGATGGAGGCCTCATCGCACGGGCTCGACCAGCGCCGCCTCGACGGCGTGCGGCTCGCGGCGGCGGCGTTCACCAACATCACGCAGGACCACCTCGATTATCACCCGGATTTCGCCGCCTATCTCGCGGCCAAGGCCGGGCTTTTCGACCGTGTGCTGCCCGAGGACGGGGTGGCCGTGGTCAATATCGACGACCCCCACGGCACCCACATGGCCGAGATCGTGGCGGCGCGCGGGCAGGACCTCATCACCGTGGGCCGCCGCCCGGGGGCCGATCTGCACATCACCGGCCAGCGCTTCGATGCCACCGGGCAAGTGCTCCGCTTCGACTGGGAGGATCGCGCCCACCAGGTTCGGCTCGACCTGATCGGCGGGTTCCAGGCGGAAAACGCGGCGCTTGCCGCGTGCCTCGCCATCGCCGCCGGGGCGGATGCCACCCGCGTAATCGCCGCCCTGCCCGCGATGACCACCGTGCGCGGGCGGATGCAGCTTGCCGCGACCCGCGGCAACGGCGCGGCGGTATTTGTCGATTACGCCCACACCCCCGACGCCGTGGCCACCGCGCTCAAGGCGCTGCGCCCGCACGTCATGGGCCGGCTCACCGCCATCGTTGGCGCGGGCGGCGACCGCGACCGCGGCAAGCGGCCCCTGATGGGACAGGCCGCAGCCCAGTTCGCCGACGCGGTGATCGTCACCGACGACAACCCCCGCACCGAGGATCCCGCCACGATCCGCGCCGCGGTGCGCGCGGGCTGTCCCGGCGCGACGGAGGTCGCCGACCGCGCCGAGGCGATCCTGCGCGGGGTGGACACATTGGGCCCCGGTGACGCGCTCCTGATTTGCGGCAAGGGGCACGAGACCGGGCAGGTCGTAGGCGCCGACGTGCTGCCCTTCGACGACGCAGAACAGGCGAGCCTTGCCGTCTCGGTGCTCGACGGGGGCGTGGCATGACGCTGTGGACCGCGACAGACGCCGCCGCCGCCACCGCCGGGCGCAGCACGGCTGACTGGGCTGCCAGCGGCGTCTCCATCGACACCCGCACGCTTCAACCCGGCGATCTCTTCGTGGCGCTGAGCGCGGCACGCGACGGCCACGACTTCGTGGCCGACGCGCTGGCCAGGGGCGCCGCGGCGGCGATGGTCAGCCACGTCCCCGAGGGCACCCCCGCCGACGCGCCGCTCCTTGTGGTGGCCGACGTGCAGGCGGGGCTCGAGGCGCTGGGCCGCGCGGGCCGCGCGCGCACGCCCGCCCGCGTGATCGCCGTCACCGGCTCGGTCGGCAAGACCTCGACCAAGGAAATGCTGCGCGCGGTGCTGTCGCATCAGGGCCGCACCCACGCCTCGGTCCAGAGCTACAACAACCACTGGGGCGTGCCGCTGACACTGGCACGGATGCCCGCCGACACCGAATTCGCGGTGATCGAGATCGGCATGAACGCACCGGGCGAGATCGCGCCGCTATCGCGCATGGCCCGGCCCCATATCGCGCTGATCACCACCGTCGCCGCCGCCCATCTCGAGGCGTTCGACGACCTCGCGGGCATCGCCCGCGAGAAGGCGTCGATCTACGCGGGGCTGGAGCCCGGCGGCACCGCCCTCTACCACGCCGACGTGGACACAGCCCCGATCCTGCGCGCGGCCGCCACGACCCACGCCAACCGCACCATCAGCTTTGGCCGCGCGCGCGGCGCGCATCACCGGCTGCTGTCGGCTGACCTGCACGCCACCTCCACGGTGGCGCGCGCCCGCGCCTGGCGCACGCCGCTGCTCTACAAGATCGGCACGCCGGGGCGGCACTTCGCGATGAACGGACTGGCGGTCCTGGCCTGCGTTCAGGCGCTCGGCCTCGACCGCGCGGTGGCCATCGCCGACCTCGCCGCCTGGGCCCCGCCCGAGGGGCGCGGCACGCGCGAACGGCTGGTGCTAGACCTCGCCGCCGACGGCATGAGCATCGACCTCATCGACGACGCCTTCAACGCCAACCCCGCCTCGATGGCGGCCGCGCTCGACATTCTCGCCGCCAGCCGCCCGCTCGACGACGTGGGCCGCGTGGCGCGCGGACGCCGCATCGCCATCCTCGGCGACATGCTGGAGCTGGGCCCGACCGAGGCCGCGCTCCACGCCGCCCTCGCCCAACTGCCCGCAATGCAGGCGGTGGACGAGGTGCATTGCGTGGGGCCGCGGATGCGCGCATTGTGGGACGCCCTGCCCGACGCCAAGCGCGGCCACAAGGCCGCCACCGCCGAGGCACTCGCCACCCGCGCGCACCGGCTCGTGGATGCGGGCGATGTCGTGCTCGTCAAGGGATCGAAGGGCAGCCGCGTCAGCCTCGTCGCCGAGGCGCTGCGCCGCGCGGACCGCCGCCTAGAAAAGGACCAAGGCTAATGCTTTACTGGCTCACCCTCCTGTCGGATGGCGGCGACGTGTTTAACCTGTTTCGCTACATCACCTTCCGCGCGGGCGGCGCGTTCCTCACCGCGCTCACCTTCGGCTTCCTGTTCGGGCCGCCGCTCATCCTGTCGCTGCGCCGCCGCCAGGGCAAGGGGCAGCCGATCCGCGAGGACGGGCCCGAGACCCACTTCTCCAAGGCCGGCACGCCCACCATGGGGGGCTTGCTGATCGTCGGCGCGCTGGTCACCTCGACGCTGCTGTGGGCGCGGCTCGACAACCCGTATGTCTGGCTGGTGCTGTTCGTCACGCTGGCCTTCGGGCTGATCGGGTTCGCCGACGATTACGCCAAGGTCTCGCGCGGCAACGTCAAGGGCGTGCCGGGCCGGGTGCGGCTGATCCTCGGCTTTGCCATCGCGCTCGCCGCCGCGGGCTGGGCCACCTGGCACCACCCCGCCGAGTTGCAGCTTCAACTGGCGCTGCCGGTGTTCAAGGACGTGCTGGTAAACCTGGGCTGGGTCTTCATGCCCTTCGCGATGATCGTGATCGTCGGCTCGGCCAACGCGGTCAACCTCACAGACGGGCTCGACGGGCTCGCGATCATGCCGGTGATGATCGCCTCGGGCGCGCTCGGCATCATCGCCTACACGGTGGGGCGCACCGACTTCACCGAATATCTCGGGCTGCACTACGTGCCCGGCACCGGCGAGATCCTGATCTTCGTCGCGGGGCTCGTGGGCGGGGGCCTGGGCTTCCTGTGGTACAACGCGCCCCCGGCGGCGGTGTTCATGGGCGATACCGGCTCGCTCGCGCTGGGCGGCGCACTGGGCGCCATCGCCGTGGCCACCAAGCACGAGCTGGTGCTGGGCATCGTCGGCGGGCTGTTCGTGGCCGAGGCGCTCAGCGTGATCGTGCAGGTGATCTACTTCAAGCGCACCGGCAAGCGCGTGTTCCTGATGGCCCCCATCCACCACCATTATGAGAAGAAGGGTTGGGCCGAGCCGCAGATCGTGATCCGCTTCTGGATCATCGCGCTGATACTGGCGATGATCGGGCTGGCGACACTGAAATTGCGGTAGGGTCGGGGGGCGCGTCTGACCTTAAGGGGGCGGTCGGGCAAGCCGCGCATCAACGGGCCGCGGCGCGGCGATCCAACGGTCGTTCTGCCGCACTTTATGGCAGCCAAATCCGAAAAAGGCCCAAGCGGCGCGCAGGTGGCAGTCATATCGCCGGGCCGGGGGGCGGCCCGTCGATGCGCGGCGGCGTGCAAGCACGCCTCGATTCCGCGCGGGGGACGCGACCCTTCCCACATCGCCTCAAACGGGTATTGTGATCGCGAGCAGCAAGCGAACAGTTTACCGATGTTGGAAGCATTTCTGGGTTTTCTCTCTGACCACAGCAAGGAACTTGGCGGAGCCGGGGGGGGCTGGTTGCCGTACTTCTGTTCACCTGGGCCATCACCACCCACCTTAACAACCTCGCGGGTGTGCTGGTAAAACTGAACCGGACCGCAGAGGCCCGTCCGCTGCTGGAACAGGCGCTGGCCATCTTCCGCGCCACGCTTCCCGCCGACCACCCGCATATCGGAGTGGTCGAGGGCCGCCTCGCCGCCCTCCCCGACGACTGACCTTCGCACGCCGCTCCCCCCTGCACCCCCGTCATCCTCGGGCTTGACCCGAGGACCTCCCCGGCAACTGCTCTTCCGGCCAAGCCCTAGGATCACGCCCGCAGACGTCCCATTCATCGCGCGCCCCGTTAACCGCCCCCCTCTCCCGCCCCCCGCACCGTCGCGATACCGCCGGAATACCGACGCGATACCGACGTGCCATTTCCCCCCATCCCCCTTGTTAACCTGCCGATTCGCCGCGCCCCGCCCATCCAACCGCGCGCACCGCGCAACCTCTCGTTAACCCGCTTGCGCGCGCCGCCCCGCCGGGGCACTCTGCCCCGCGCTGGCATATCCGAGGGGGACAGGGCGCGATGATCGAGGTTCAGGGGGTATCCGGGCGGCGCGTGGCGGTGCTGGGGCTGGGCCGCTCGGGCCTCTCGGCGGCGCGCGCCCTGATGGCCGGGGGCGCCGAGGTGGTCGCCTGGGACGACACCCCCACCCCCCGCGACGCCGCGCAAGCCGAGGGCATCGAGATCGCCGACCTCACCCGCGACGGCGCGATGGCGGGGCTCGACATGCTCATCGTCTCGCCCGGCATCCCGCATCTCTACCCCGCCCCCAACCGCGTGGTCGCCGCCGCCCTTGGCCTTGGTATCCCGGTGGATAACGACATCGGCCTCTTCTTCCGCTCGCTCGCGACCGATGCATGGCACCGTTTTGATACCCCGCCAAAGGTAATCGCGGTGACGGGAAGCAACGGGAAATCAACCACTTCCGCCCTCATCCACCATGTGCTCGACCAGGCGGGCAAGCCCGTGCAGCTAGCCGGAAATATCGGCCGCGGCGTGCTCGATCTGGACCCGCCGGGCGATGGCGGCATGATCGTGCTCGAACTCAGCAGCTACCAGACCGAGCTTGCCCGCGCCCTCACCCCCGATATCGCTGTTTTCACGAACCTATCCCCCGACCATCTCGACCGTCACGGCGGGCTTGGCGGCTATTTCGCAGCCAAGCGGCGGCTCTTTGCCGAGGGCGGGCCCGACCGCGCGGTGATCGGCGTGGACGAGGACGAGGGCCGCTTCCTCGCCGGGCAACTGAGCGAAGCTCCCGCCGACGACCGGGTGATCCGCGTCTCCTCGGGGCAGAAGCTCTCCGGGCCGGGATGGGCCGTGTTCGCGCGCAAGGGCTTTCTCGCCGAGACCCGAAAGGGGCGGCAGGTGGGCGCCATCGACCTGCGCGAGGTCAAGGGCCTGCCCGGCGCGCACAACCACCAGAACGCCTGCGCCGCCTACGCCGCCTGCCGCGCCGCGGGGCTTGCCCCGCGCGTGATCGAGCAGGGCTTTCACAGCTTTGCCGGCCTGCCCCATCGCAGCCAGCTCGTGGCCGAAACGGGCGGCGTGCGGATCGTTAACGACAGCAAGGCCACCAACGTCGATGCCGCGCTCAAGGCCCTCCTCGCCTTCCCCCGCATCCGCTGGATCTGCGGCGGGCTGGAAAAAGAGGGCGGCCTCGCCGCCCTCGCCCCCGGCCTGCCCCACGTGGTCAAGGCCTACGTGATCGGGCGCGAGGCGGCGCAGTTCGCGCTCGGCCTCGACGGGGTGGAGGCGGCGATCTGCACCACCATGTCCGCCGCCGTCGCCGCCGCGATGGCCGAGGCCGAACCGGGCGAGGTGGTGCTCCTCGCCCCCGCAGCGGCGAGCTTTGACCAGTATGACAATTTCGAACGGCGCGGTGAAGATTTCATCGCCGAGGTGCGCACACGGCTTGGCACCGACGGGAACTCGGCAGCGGGGGGATGAGCCTGGGAGGCTGGGTTCGGCCTTGAGCGGTCGTTGCGGTGAGCCGCGCCGGGACCAAATCCCAAACGTCCGCTCAAGGCCAACCGGGCCTGTCCCCCGTACCCCTCACCCCGCCCGCATCCAGCGGTGCATCACGTCGCCGCCCAAGGGCCGCGTCTCGACCAGCTCGAACCGGGGCGCCTCGTCGAGCCGTGACAGACCCAGCGCGCCCAGCCCCGGCAAACCCTCGGCGCCGATGGCAAGCCCGGCGGTGAAGCCTACCAGTTCATCCACCAGCCCCGCCGACATCAGCGACGCCGCCAGCGCCCCGCCGCCCTCGCACAGCACCCGCGTGAGGCCCGCCGCCCCCAGCGCGCGCAGCACCGATCCCGGCTCCACCTGCCCCGCCACCACCGCGCAGGGCAGCAACCGCGCACCCAGACCCTGCCACGCCGCGGCGAGCTCCGGATCGACCCCGTCGCCGTGGCACAGCCACAGCGGCGCCTCGCCCGCGCTCTGCGCCAGTTGCGAATTCAGCGGCAGGTCGAGCCTGCGCGACACCACCACGCGCACCGGTTGCCGCCGCACGCCCATGCCGCGCACCGTCAGCATCGGATCGTCCGCCCGCGCCGTGCCCGCGCCGACCATCACCGCGTCGTGGCGCGCGCGCATGGCATGGACCGCGCGCCGCGCCTGCGGGCCGGTGATCCATTGACTGTGCCCCGAGGCGGTGGCGATCCGCCCGTCGAAGCTCGTCGCCAGCTTGAGCGTGACCATGGGCCGCCCCTCGGCATTGCGTAGCAGGAACCCGGCGTGGTCGCGCGCCGCCTCCTCGGCGAGCACGCCAGTCTCCACTTCGATCCCGGCGGCGCGCAGCGCGGCAAAGCCCTGCCCCGAGACGCGCGGATCGGTATCGTCGAAGGGGGCGACCACCCGCGCCACGCCCGCCGCGATCAGCGCCTCGGCGCAGGGCGGGGTGCGCCCGTGATGCATGCAGGGCTCGAGCGTGACATAGGCGGTGGCCCCGCGCGCTGCCGCGCCGGCCTGCGCCAAGGCCAGCGGTTCGGCATGGGGCCGCCCGCCGGGTGCCGTCACCCCGCGCCCGAGGATGCGCCCGTCACGCACGATGACACATCCGACGGCCGGGTTGGGCGCGCATTGCCCCATCCCCCGCCGCCCAAGCGACAGCGCCAGCGCCATGAAGCGAGTATCGTCGTGGGGCACGCCGTCAGTCTTTTGCCTGCGCACCGTCATCGGGGCGCAACTCGCTCACGAAGCGGTCGAAGTCGTCAGCAGCCTGAAAATTCTTGTAGACGCTGGCAAAGCGGACATAGGCCACGGTATCGATCCGCGCGAGCGTCTCCATCACGATCTCGCCGATGGTCTTGGAGGGGATGTCTGTGTCGCCCATGCTCTCTAGCCGGCGCACGATGCCAGAGATCATCTGCTCCACGCGCTCGGGCTCTATAGGGCGTTTCTGCATGGCGATGCGGATCGAGCGTTCGAGCTTGTCGCGGTCGAAATCCTCGCGCCGCCCGTTGGTCTTGATCACCACGAGGTCGCGCAACTGCACGCGCTCATAGGTGGTGAACCGGCCGCCGCAGCCCGGGCAGAACCGCCGTCTGCGGATCGAGACATGCTCTTCCGCGGGGCGGGAATCCTTGACCTGCGTGTCGATATTTCCGCAAAACGGGCAGCGCATCCCCGTCCCCCTTTTCTTCTCTGCCTCTTGGATCGTGGGTCTGCCGCCCGGTTATCCACAGGCACTATAGGGCAGCCGCAAGGTTTTGGGTAGGGGGGATTTGCCGCCCCCAGATCAAGGGGGGCGATGCACGCGTTACTTGCGCAGTCGCATGAAGGCGCGCGGCCCCCGCAGGTCGCGCAACGACCCCAGGATCGCGTGCCACAGACTTGGCTCATCTCGTTCGCGGTGCTGCGACCGTGGTGCGCGATACCACGCGGAATCAAAGAGCGGCATCAGCACCGCCTCGTCCAGCACCCACCGGCCACACCGCCCCTCCTGTCGGTCGGCGCGCTGATAGTCGAGCCACCGGTCGAGCGTATCCCGGCACCCCAGCCGACCGTCAGGCTGCGGCAGGTAAAAGCCGCTGTTGATGCGCAGGCAAATGTTGTCGAGATGGCGCGCGACTGCGCGATACCCGTCCGGCACATGCGGCTTGGGCAGGTAGTTGAACCGCTCGGGCGCGCCGCGAAAGAACACGCACAGCGCGGTCGCGAGATCGACATCGCGGCGCGCCATGATCCGCCCTAGCCCGTCGCACGGGCTCTCCGACCAGTCGACCGCGTTGAGCGCCACCGCGAGGGCGTCACCCGACAGGGGCTCCAGCCTGCCAATCTCCGAGCTTGTCTCATCACTCCGCGCGTGGGCCGACAATTGTTTTGTCATGTGCAATCATCCTTTGAAATTCAGCAGCCCGCGCAGGCTCTGGCCGCAACACGCGATTTCTTTGGAACAATCGTGGCAACGATGCGGCAGAAACGGGCGGGTTGTGAACAGAGTGTTCACACCGGAGTGTTCGTGCCGAATTTCCGCTTTGGCCCTGCGGCGCGCACGGCTAGGCTTTACGTATGTGGTCCCGCATCCTCACGGCGCTATCGGCGTCGAAACCCGCCCCGCTGCCCGAACCCGACGAGCGGCTCGCCCTCGGGGCGCTGATGGTGCGCATCGCCAAGTCAGACCGCGACTATGCTCTGGCTGAAATCAAGCGGATCGACCGGTTGCTCGCAGCGCTTTACGGGATCGGACCGATCGAGGCGGCGCGCATGCGCGCCACGTGCGAGCGTCTCGAACGCGCCGCGCCGGACACCGACCGTTTCGGCCACATGATCCACGACCGCGTCACCATCGACGCGCGCCGCGCCGCGCTCGAAGCCCTGTGGGACGTGGTGTTGTCGGACGGAAACTGTGCGCCCGAAGAGGTCGCCGTGCTCGACCTCGCGCGCGACGCAATGGGTCTGGGCGAGGACGACAGTTCCGCGGCACGCGCGCGCGCCGAGGGGCGGGGACAGGATTAACGCAAACGTGATTACGGGCACCGACGAATCAGGAAAAGCCCCTGCCATCCGGCAGGATTGCCACTGAACTGGAAACAATTACACGTCTTTGAACGGATTGGCCCCGTTTTGCAGACGGCTACACTAACCATTTGCCTCGTATGGCGGCAGACATCTGCACATGGGACCGACGGCCTTGTATTGGAAACAATCGCGCCCCTGTTGCCCGGCAGAACGCGTGAAAGCCAATGGATACGCCTGATTTTCCCGGTATTGGCGCAACTTTTGGGCACGTTGCGCGAAACAATCCCCCCCCGGGCAATCATGGCAAGATCATGGCAAAGATGGCGAAAATCGTTCGAAACCTGCTGTTTGCGGGCCCAATTATGACAAGATTCTTCTTGGGCTAACGTTTGCACTCACGTAAAACAGTCTCAGCCCAACTGGGGGGTCATGTTCATAGGTCACGGGGGCGACCGCTTGTATCCGCTGCGCGATCCGTCGCGCATTCGGAGGGGTGATCGCCAGACTGCCGGTCGTTTGACCGGCGTCTACAGCCGCACGGCACTGCCGTGACGCCAGGCCATTTCCCTCACGTTCGCGGTTACGACGGTCGTCCAGGCCTTTCGGCATATTCATCGGTCCGGGGCAGAGGATTCGAACGTCGGAGAACCGGTCGTCCCGGCCGCTTCGCGAGATTGGAGTTGTGACATGGCGATGCACAGGGTCGAACGCGAAAACGGTGCATACCTGTTTGTCGACTTGTTTCTCGACGTCCCCCAGAATAACCGCAACAGCGACGCCGATGGCCACGAGGACATGCCTGTTGGCCAGCATTGGCAAACACCTGTCCCGTTTGACGACGCTCTAAGTGTTGCCCGGCGGGCTGGCAATTTCGTCCGACTTGGGCTCCTTCCAGACAGCGCGCACGGCGCGCCCGGCCATGACGAACACGGGGGCCGCGCCGTGGCAGAGCGGACAGGCCGCAGCCAGTTGCGCCGCCCGGTCGGCGAGAGCAGCGGCCATCGCCGGATGCGCGCCCAGCCGGTCGCGGCGCAGGATGTCCGCGTGGCTCTGCCAGCCCTCGCGATGGGCACGGCGCAGGATCCGGCCCAGACGACCGCCCGCATGAAGGACTGCGCGGGCACGCAGATCGGCGATGTAAGCGGATGGGTCATCGGTATCCCGCGGGTCGAGACCCGCAGCGATGATATCCAGCATCTCCTCGGGCGGCACTGGCCATGTCTCGTCGTTCATAAGGCGGACGAAATCCTCAGCCCCCGGACCGCGACCGGCGTCCTCGAAATCGAACCAACGCACCCTCCCGGCGGCGTCCAGCACGGCGTTGCCCGCGCGGCAGTCGCCCCGCACGAACCCGGCAGGCGCAACGGCCATCGCCTCGGTCACCAGAGCGCGGTCCATGGCCGGCGGCTCCGCGCCGAGCGCATGTGCCAGCGCCGCGATCATGTCCAGACGGCGACCAGTGATCTGGGTATCGAGCCCAACCGCAGGCAGCGTAGGCTCCTCGGCCAGCCCGGCCGTTACCGCCGCACGCTGCACCGAAAGAATCGAGGCGACCGCGCTCTGTGCCAATATGCGCCGCTGCCGGATGTCGGCGCGATGTGCCGCGACACTCAGGCGGTCGCGGCCAAGATCGGACTGGATCGTCAGTTCGCCCTCGGCGGCCAGAAGGCGCGGAACCGCGTCGGTCAACGGTGCCAGCCGGGTCAGGACCAGCCGCTCGCGTGCGGCTCGCTCCGGGTCCGGGCGGCGGGTGACGATCACGGTGGCGTCGGACAGATGAATTCGCCAACTGGCCTGATCGCGCGCGGCGGGTGCGGTGATGCGCAACACCCGCCGACCCAGCAGCTTAGAGGCCCGTCGAGCGATCTCGGCGGCCTCCGCCTCGGTTTCGCCGTCCGTCATGGCACTCTCCCTCAGTCAGTATCTTGCCTGTCCGGCCAGGCAGCACCGCCTCGCCGCGCATGGGGTGGTCGAAACGCGTCGAGCGCACATGCCGCACTTTTTTCCGGCAGTATTAATCACTTTTCACATCGTCCGGAAGAGACGTGTGGGGACCAGTTGCTGCCGGGGGAAAGCGTTGTGGGCAACCACGACCTGTCGGCACGCATGACAGCCCGCAGGTCGCAGCATGAATCTACGGGTCTGGAAACAGAAGGATTTCGCAAATGAGTGGTTTTGGATATGGATCGGGCTCAAGCTCGGGATCGGGATCGGGGATAGGCCCGAACGGGATTGTCGACGGAACAACAAACGATGATGTGATCCTGCCGCTCTTCATCGATGTCGATGGCGACCAGGTCGACGGCGCTGACGGCGACGACGATGTCATTTTCGCCTATGAGGGCGACGATTACGTCGATGCCGGTGCTGGCAACGATACGGTCGAAGGTGGACAAGGCGCCGACACGCTGTCCGGCGGCGAGGGGACCAATATCCTGCGCGGCGGCGACGAGGACGACGTCTTCATAGGCGGCGCCGGTGCCGACAAGTTCGACGGCGGCCGCGACGAGGACGTGATCGACTACTCCGGCTCCGGCGCGGCCGTGAACGTGGACCTCTCCACCTCCAGCCTGTCGGGCGGAGATGCCGACAACGACACGATCATCGGCGGCATTGACGGCGTGATCGGCTCGGACTTTGACGACGTGCTCACCGGGTTCGACCATCAGGGAACCTCGGACCCGGACGTGTACAGCAACTTCTTCGATGGCGGCGCCGGCGACGACACGATCGACGGGCGCGGCGGTGATGACGAGTTGATCGGCGGGGACGGCAGCGATTCGATCCTCGGCGGGGACGGCAACGACACGATCGACTCCTCGGGCAACACCCCGCTTCCCGATGACGGCTTCGGCATCGCCGTGCCCCCGGATCCCGACCCGAACAATGACCTCGACTTTGTCGATGGCGGCAGCGGCGACGATTCGATCACCACCGGCGATGACGCGGACACGGTCCTCGGCGGCACCGGCGACGATACCATCGATGGCGGGCTTGATGACGACTACATCGAGGGCAACGACGGCCACGACGAGATTACCGCCGGCGAGGGCAGCGATACCGTCTTCGGCGGCGACGGCGATGACACGATCTATGGCGGCATCAACGATCCGTTGGCCAACATCCCCGATCCCATTGATCCCGAACTGGACAATGGCGACGACTCGCTCGTCGGCGGCAAGGGCGATGACCTCATCTTCGGCGAGGACGACAACGACACCCTCGAGGGTGGCGACGGCAACGATACGCTCCACGGGGGTGTCGATGACGACACGCTGATCGGGGGCGCCGGTGCCGACAGCATGACCGGTGGCGCCGATCGCGACACGTTCATCATCACCTCGGTTTCCGATGCGAATGGCGACATCGTTGATGGCGGCACCGGCGGCGACGATGTCGATACCCTGGACCTGACCGGGCTGGGACCGTTCGTGAAGGTGGGGGAAACCACAGATCCCGACGGCGACTCCACCAGCGGCACGATCAATTTTCTCGACAGCCCGGGCGGGAGCGTCACCGGCACGCTCACCTACAAGGAAATCGAGGACATCGTCCCCTGCTTCACCCCCGGCACGCGGATCGCGACGCCGCGCGGAGAGGTGGCGGTCGAGGATCTGCGCGAAGGCGACCGGGTCATCACCCGCGACAACGGCTTGCAGGAAATCCGCTGGGTGGGTGCGCGTGCGCTCGGGGCCGCAGACATGGAGACCGCGCCGCATCTTCGGCCCGTGCTGATCCGCGCCGGTGCTCTCGGCCACGGCCTGCCCGAGCGCGACATGCTGGTGAGTCCGCAGCACCGCTTGCTGCTCACCTCCGAGCGTGCCGCGCTTTATTTCGGCGAACGCGAGGTCCTGGCAGCGGCCAAGCACCTCACCGGGATGGAGGGGATTGACGAGGTCCGTGCCAACGGCACGACCTACATCCACTTCATGTGCGACCGGCACGAGGTGGTGCTGTCCGACGGGGCCTGGACCGAGAGCTTCCAGCCCGGCGAGCAGGTGCTCGACGGCATGGGCGACGCCTCGCGCGAGGAAATCTTCACCCTGTTCCCCGAATTACGGGAAAGCACGGGCGTCGAGGCCTACCAGGCCGCGCGCCGCTCTCTCAAGCACCACGAGGCCCGGCTGTTGGTGGAGTGATCGCGCGCTGCAAACGCGAAGCCACCTTATGGAAAACAAAAACAATCCCGGCCAATGCGCCGGGATTGTCTCTATTTTGGAAGCCCACGCGCTGGAATTGCAGCCATCGGACGCCCCCCGGGCGCGTGCTTGATCCACACCGGGGGCTGTGTCACAGTTTCGCCTTGGCCGCTCCTTAACCAGAACAGGAACCGCGGCCAGTGCTGGTTCCCGTCGCGTTTGCGCGCGTTCACAGGGAATTTGCAAGTCGAGGGAACCATGCGCCACGTCTTCCTGCCCATCTGCCTGGTCCTCGGCGCCTGTGTTCCTGCCTCGTATCAGTCGGATACCGCGTCGCGCGCAGCGCCGTCACACGAGAGCGCGCTGCCCCCGATGAAGAGCTTCTCGGCCCCGAGCCCGGTGCCGCCACAACGCGCGAACCGCGACATCCTGCGCGACTTTCTCGATCTCGCATTCCAGATGGAGTCCGGGCGGGTTCTAGAGCGGTTCTCGCGATTCGAGGGCCCCATCACCGTGCGCGTGACCGGTGATGTGCCGATCACGCTGATGGCCGATCTCAACCGGGTGATACACCGGCTGCGCGACGAGGCACGGATCGACATCCGCCGCGTCTCGGGTGGTGCGGCCAACATCACCATCGAGGCGGTGAGCCGCGGCGACATCCGCCGCAACCTTCCAAGCGCGGCCTGTTTCGTGGTGCCCAATGTTGACAGCCTCGCGGAATACCGGCGTGCACGCGGTACACAAGCCACCGACTGGACCCGCATCACCCGGCGCGAGAAGATCGCGATCTTCGTGCCCAACGATGCCAGCCCGCAGGAAACCCGCGATTGCCTCCACGAGGAGCTGGCGCAGGCGCTCGGGCCCCTCAACGATCTCTACCGGCTTTCCGACAGCGTATTCAACGACGACAACGTGCACGCCGTTCTGACGGGCTTCGACATGCTGATCCTGCGCGCCTACTACGTGCCCGAATTGCGCGCGGGCATGTCCCGCCAAGAGGTGGCGCAGCGCCTGCCCGCGATCCTCAGCCGGCTCAACCCCGCGGGCGACCGGATCGCGCCGCGCTTCTCCGGTCCGACGCCACGCGCCTGGATCGACGCGATCCAGACCGCACTCGGCCCCGGCGCGCACGCATCCGCGCGCCGCGCCGCCGCGATCGACGCCGTGCGCATCGCGCAGACCGTCGGCTGGACCGACCACCGCCGCGCCTTCAGCCATTTCGCGCTGGGGCGTCTCGCGCAATCCAGCGACCCCGACTTCGCCCGCGAGCAATTCGTGATCGCCGACAAGTTCTACGCCACGGTGCCCGGCACCGGGCTACACCGCGCCTACGTGGCAGCACAGCTCGCCAGCCATGCCATTGCCCGGGGCGACGGCGCCGCGGCACTCGAAGTGCTGACCCCGCATGTGGCCGTGGCCGAACGGTTCGAGAATGCCGCGCTCGTTGCCACGCTCAAGATGCTCCAGGCCGAGGCGCTTGAAATCGAGAACCGCGTCGCCGAGGCACAGTCGGTTAGGCTGGACAGTCTCGGCTGGGCACGGTACGGCTATGGGGCGGATTGGGCCGTGCAGGCCAAGCTCCGCGAGGTGGGGGCGCTCAGTCCTCTCAGGGGACCGAACGGATAGGCGATGATCGTCATTATCGGCGCAATACTCGGGGCCGCGGGGGGCGGCCTGATCGCGTGGCGGCGCAAGGGCAAGCTGGCCGACATCCTGCTCTATGCCTTCGTCTACGGCCTGATCTTCGCGCTTGCGGGTCTGTTTCTCACACTGATCCTGCACCGCGCCTCCGTGTGAGGCGACGATGTTCCTGCCCTTCTTCGAGACCCTCCGACAGGGCGGCGTTCCGGTCTCTCTGCGCGAGTACCTGACCTTTCTGGAGGCGGTGCGCGCAGGGCTCGTCACCTACGATATCGACGCGTTCTACTACCTCGCGCGCAGCGCGATGGTAAAGGACGAGCGCCACATAGACCGCTTTGACCGCGCCTTCGCCACCAGCTTCAAGGGGCTGGAAAGCATCAGCACCGATGACGTGCTAGAGGCCGTGGACCTGCCCGCCGACTGGCTGGAGAAGATGGCCGAAAAGCACCTCAGTGCAGAGGAAAAGGCCGAGATCGAGGCGCTTGGCGGGTTTGACAAGCTGATGGAGACGCTCAAGGAGCGTCTCCGCGAACAGGAGGGCCGCCACCAGGGCGGGTCGAAATGGATCGGCACGGCTGGCACCTCGCCCTTCGGCGCCTATGGCTACAACCCCGAGGGCGTGCGCATCGGCCAGGACGAGAGCCGCCACCGCCGCGCCGTCAAGGTCTGGGACAAGCGCGAATTCCGCAATCTCGACGACAGCGTCGAATTGGGCACCCGCAACATCAAGGTGGCGCTCAAGCGGCTGCGCCAATGGGCGCGCGACGGCGCGAACGAGGAGCTGGACCTCGACGGCACAATCCGCGCCACTGCCGAGCATGGCTATCTCGACGTGAAAACCCGACCCGAACGGCGGAACGCGGTCAAGGTACTGCTGTTTCTCGATGTGGGCGGCTCGATGGACCCGCATATCAAGGTGGTGGAAGAGCTGTTTTCGGCCGCGCGCGCCGAATTCAAGCATCTCGAATACTACTATTTCCACAACTGCCTCTACGAGGGCGTCTGGCGCGACAACGCCCGCCGCTGGAACGCACAGACCCCCACGTGGGAGGTGCTCAACACCTACGGGCCGGATTACAAATGCATCTTCGTCGGCGATGCCAGCATGTCACCTTACGAGATTGCCTATCCCGGCGGTGCCAACGAACACTGGAACGCCGAAGCCGGGCAGGTCTGGCTGGACCGCGCCCGCGCGCAATGGCCCGATCACCTCTGGATCAACCCGGTGCCCCGGCGCGAATGGAATTACACCCACTCCATCGGCATGATCCGCGAGATTTTCGACGACCGCATGGTGCCGATGACGCTCGAAGGGCTGGACCAGGGGATGAAGGCACTGGTGCGGTGAGGGTCGGGCAGGTTCCGGGGTTGGGGTTGGTTCTGGCCAATGAGCGGTCGTTGGACGTCCGTGTCGGGCTGAACCGTCACGGCAAGGTAAGATCAAGAAAGTTTAAAACTTCCTTGTACGGAATCTTTTAAAGATTCCGCTCGTCAACGGCAGCTTCAGGCCATTCTCACCCGCCCGACAACGCCTTGGCCAATCGCGGCAGCCGCGCCTTCTTCAACAGCGGGCGCATCTCCCAATCTCCCTTCGACAGGTGCCGCGCCTTGGCCAGAACACCTTCGGCCACCTTCGCCACCATCCCCGGCTGCGCCTGCCAAATGCCGTGCAGGAACCCGTCCGGTTCGGCCCGCCACAGCCCGTCCTCGGCCAGCACATTGCGCGGGAAATCGCGGGCGTTGAGCGTCAGGATACCGTCCGCCGACCCTGCAATGGCGGCGGCCAGAACGTGGGTGTCGGCAGGATCGGGCAGCCACAACCGCGCCTCCAGCGACGGCTTCCAGGCGACACTTGCCTCAGGCCAGTGCGCCGCCATCAGCGCCGCCTCTCCCGCCGCCTGCGCCTGCGCATCGGGGCCCAGTTTCGCCGCCGCGTGCAGCCATTCACCGATGATCCGCTCGGACCAGAGCGGGATAAACGCCCCCGTTCCGGCCACGCCGAGGATCATTTCGCGCATCACCGTGGGATAGATCACGCAGGCGTCGAGCAACACCTTCATAGCCGATAGAACAACGCCTTGAGGTATCCGCTCTCGGCAAGGTGGGGGTGCTGCGGATGGTCGGGTCCGGCAAAGCCGGTGTGTATGAGCGCAGCGTCGCGCCCCGCCCGTCCGATACCGCGCGTACAGGCGGTTCGGAACCGGGCCAGGTCGGCGGCGTGCGAGCATGAGCACAAGCCAAGGTAGCCACCCGGTGCCACCAGCCCGGCGGCCAGCCGGGCCACCCGCTCGTAGGCGCGCAGCCCCTTTTCGAGGGCCTTTTTCGACGGCGCGAACGCCGGTGGATCGCAGATCACAACATCGAATTGCGCACGCTCCCCGGTCAGCGCCTCCATCACCTCGAACGCATCGCCGCGGCGGATTTCCAGCCGGTCAGCCACCCCCGTCCGCTCCGCGCCCGCCCGCGCCAGATCGAGCGCCGGGGCAGAGCCATCCACCGCCAGCGCATGCGTCGCCCCGCCCGCAAGCGCCGCGAGGGCAAAACCGCCGACATGGGAAAACACGTCGAGCACCCGCGCGCCCCCCGCCAGCCGCGCGGCAAAGGCATGGTTGGGCCGCTGGTCGTAGAATATCCCGGTTTTCTGCCCGCCCACGAGATCGGCCATATAGGTGGCCGCGTTCATCGGCACCGGCACCGGCCCCTCCGGCGCGCGACCGGCGAGAACAGCGCTCTCCTCGTCCAGCCCCTCCAGTGTCCGCGCGCGCCCGGCGGCGTTCTTGAGCACGGCCTTGACGCCGGTGACCGCCTGCACCGCCTCCGCGATCTGCGGCAGCAGAACCTCGGCCCAGGCGGCATTCGGCTGGATCACGGCAATATCGTCGAACCGGTCGATCACCACGCCAGGCAGGCCATCGGCCTCGGCATGAACCAGCCGGTAGAAGGGCGCATCGTAGAGCCGCTCCCGCATCCCGGCCGCACGCTCCAATCGCCGCGTCAGCCACGCGCCGTCGATCCGCGCGGCCGCGTCACGATCCAGCATCCGCCCCATGATGCGCGAGGCCGGATTGACGGCGACCAGACCAAGCGGCGTACGCTCGGCATCCTCCAGCACCGCGATGGTGCCGGCGGTCAGAGCGCGGGTACGCCGGTCGGTCACGATTTCATTGTCGAACACCCACGGCGCGCCGTGGCGGATGGCGCGGGCTTCGGCCTTGGGCCGCAGGCGGACCACGGGATAAGGGGACGGTGTCATGCCGCCCCCTTACGCCGTTTCGATTGTTCCTGAAAGCTCAGAGTTGGTTGAGCGCGCCGATGAGGCCGAGCGCCTGCGCCTGATACCCATCCCCGGCGCCAAGCTCGGCGCGGATCACCTTCGCCAACTGCCCGGTGATGCGCACCTTCTGCGTGATGCCGCGCCGTTCGGCCGCGATCGCCTTTTGCCCGCCAAGCGCCTTGAAATCGGCCTTGACGAATTTCGGCTCGGTAAGCGCGACACCGGTCTCGGGATCGCGCAACGTGTAGGTAAACTGGATCGCGTGCACCCCGCCGAAGGTATAGCGTGCCTTCTCGCTCAGCGCGTGAAATTTCGTCAGCTCGACATCGAGTACCACCGGCACCGCGCCCACGGGCAACGCCGCGACGCCGCGCTCGAGCCCCTGCTCGAGGATCGCCGCCACCTGCGCGTGCCGATCTCCGGGCGGGTCCTCGCGCCAGACGATATCACCGCCGGGAAGGTAGCGGTTGGCCTCCGACACCCTGAGACTGCGGGGCACGCGCACGCGCACCTCCTGCACGTCGAGCGGCACCGCGGCGGGCCGCAACGCGGGCGCATCATGCGGGGCATTTCTCGTGGCGGTCTCGACGCTGGCGCAGGCCGAAACGCCCAGACCGAGCATGAGTGCGGCAATCAATCTAACAAGGTACATGGTCGTCTCCGTGGACAAAGCCTCATTAACGAGGCTCTTTGTGCACGCAGAATACGGCTCGTTTTAGACAAACCCTGTTCATTTCGCGGGCAGGCACCGCGCGGGTGTTCAGTCCCGCTTGCGCCCGCGCCAGCCGCCTCGACGGCGCGGACTTTCCGCCTGCGCAAGCCCTGCGCGCAGCACCGCCGTCATCGGGTGGTCGGGGGCGTCAGTTGCATGGCGCACCAGCAGCGCCTCGAGCGCGGCGGGGACCTCCTGCCCCTGCGGCAGCGATAGCGCCCAGTCGAGAAATATCGACCGGCATTCGCCCTCGTCGATGCCGTCGATGCGATAGGCCTCGCGAATGAGCCCCTTGGGATCGAGTGCGTCGCCACGCGCCATCGCCTAGCCTCCCTCGCCCGCGCCAAGCGCCGCGTCGATCACGCAGGCGGCCTCGTCGCATGTTCTGTCAAGCCGATGCGCGAGCATCTCCAGGCTCTCCTCACCGGTTTCACGCAGCACAAAGGCCGCCCCCGCCTTGCCGATCCGGTCGGGATCGAGCGGGCCGGCCCCAAAGAGGCGCGCCACCATCTGCAAGGTCGAGCAAAGCCCGAACGCGGCCTCGAGCGCTGCACCGCCCGCGGCATCCAACCACCCGGATGCGACAGCCCCGCGCAACCCCGAGACCGGATCACGCGCGCCATGCCCGACCAGAAGGTTGCCAGCCTGCGCGACCAGCTCCAGCTCCAACAGCCGTCCGCGCCCCAGCTTGACGTCCCAAGCCCCCTCGGGCGGCTTGGCGCCGGCCACGCGCGCGCGCATGTCGGCCACGGCCCGCAGCACCGGCTCCCGCGCGGCCTTGTCGGCGATGAGCGCGGTTCGGAACGCCTCGAAATCGTCGGCCAGCCCGGCATCCCCGGCGATCACCCGTGCCCGCGTCAGCGCCAGGTGTTCCCACGTCCAGGCCTCGTCCGCCTGATAGCTCCGGAAACTCGGCCAGCTTGTCGCCACCGGCCCCTGGTTGCCCGAGGGGCGTAATCGCATGTCCACCTCGTAAAGCCGCCCCTCCGCCATCGGCGCGGTCAGCGCGGTGATCAGCGCCTGCGTGAGCCGCGCGTAATAGGGCCGGACCGACAGCGGGCGCGCCCCGTCCGAGCCCTCGGCATCGCCCGCGTCATAGATCACGATAAGGTCGAGGTCCGAGCGCGCGTGCAGCCGCCCCGCCCCCAGCGAGCCCATCCCGATCACCGCCGCGCCACGCCCCGGTGGCACCCCGTGCCTTGTGGCGAACTGCGCCATCACCCGCGGCCAGAGCGCACCGATCACCGCCCCGGCGAGATCGGCGTATTGCGTGCCCGCGCACGCCGCATCGACCAGCCCGCGCAGGTGGTGCACGCCGACGCGGAAATGCCATTCCTTGTGCCAGCGGCGTGCGAGATCGAGGGCACGCTCGTAATCAGGCTCGGCCTCCAGCCGCTCGACCAGGGCCGTCTCGAGCGCCGCGCGCCCGGGCCAGGGCGCAAAGAAATCACCTGCGATCACCGCGTCGAACACGCCCGCGTTGCGCGACAGGTATTGAGCCAGCGACGGCGCGGTGCCGACGATATCAACCAGCAGGTCGATAAGCTGCGGGTTTGCCTCGAACAGCGCAAAGACCTGCACTCCAGCGGGCAGCCCACGCAGGAACCCGTCAAAGGCGAGAAGCGCCTCGTCAGGATTGGCCGCACGGGCGAGGCGCGCGAGGATCTCCGGGCGCAGCCGCTCGAATATCTGCTGCGCGCGTTCCGAGCGCAGCGCCGGGTAGCCGTGCCAGCGCGCAATCACCTCCTCGTCGAACGCGGCCTCCGGCACCTCTTCCACCGCGTCCCCACCCGGCGCCTCCTGTCGAAAGAACCCCTCGATCAGGTCATCCACCGTCGCCACACGATCGGCGATTTCGTCACGCAGCTCGTCGGTCTCGCGCCCCATGAAGGCAGCGAGCCGGTCGAACTCCGCGGCGGAATTCGGCAGGAGGTGGGTCTGCGCGTCGCGCAGCATCTGCACGCGGTGCTCGAGTTCGCGATGAAACCGGTAATTCTCCGTCAGCGTATCCGCCGCCTCTTGCGGCACCCAGCCCTTCTCCGCCAGCCGTGCCAGCCCCTCTACCGTGCCGCGCACCCGCAGGTCCGGGTCGCGCCCGCCCGCGATCAACTGCCGTGTCTGGGTGAAGAACTCGATCTCGCGGATACCGCCGCGTCCCAGCTTGACATTGTGCCCCTCAAGGCAGAACGCGCCGCCCAGCCCCTTGTGCGCGCGAATGGCCAGCCGCATGTTGTGCGCGTCCTCGATCGCCGCGAAATCCAGGTGCTTGCGCCAGACGAAGGGCCGTAGCGTGGCGAGGAACCGCTCTCCGGCGGCGAGATCGCCCGCGCAGGGCCGCGCCTTGATCCAGGCCGCGCGCTCCCATGTGCGCCCGAGGCTCTCGTAATAGGTCTCCGCCGCCGCCATCGCCATGCACACGGGCGTGACCGACGGATCGGGGCGCAGCCGCAGGTCAGTGCGAAACACGTAGCCGTCGGCGGTGCGATCGTTGAGCATGGCCGACATCCTGCGCGTGGCCCGCACGAGCGAGGAACGCGCCTCGTGGAAATCGTCGCGCTCGAACCGGGTCTCGTCGAACAGGCAGATGAGGTCGATATCCGAGCTGTAGTTGAGCTCGCGCGCCCCCATCTTTCCCATCGCGAAAACGACCATACCCGCTCCGGTGGCGATGTCATCCTCGCCCATGCCCGGCAGCTTGCCGCGCCGAACCTCTGCCGAGAGAGCGGCCCGCAGTGCGAGATCACAGGCGAGATCGGCAAAGTCGGTCAGGTGCCCGGTGATCTCCTCCAGCGACCACACGCCGCCCAGGTCCGCGAGCCCGGTGATGAGCGCCACCCGCCGCTTGGCGCGGCGCATCTCGGGGCCGAGCCGGTCGGCCCCGGTCTCGCGCAGATCGTGATGGATGGCCTCCAGCGCCGCCTCGGGGGCCTGCGCCGCGCCGGCCAGCCAATCGCCCTCGCTCTCCACGAGCGACTTCAAGAACGGGCTGCTCCCCGCCGCCCCGGTGACGAGGTCGGCCACCGGGCCGCTCATGCCGGGCGCGTGGCGCAGCGCCTCGGCCCCCTCTTCGGGGGAATAGGCGCGCGGGCTGCGGGTGAGGCGATCTGCCAAGGTCATGCGCGCGAGTGATACAGGCGCGGCGGGTCTGGTCAATGGCCCGGCGTCGTGAAACACTGATGCAATACCGACGGAATACCGACAGGATACAGATGAGCAAAAGTGTCGCCCGAGTGCGCCGCGCCCTCGCCGGCGCCGGTCTGGATATAGAGCCGATCGAGATCGGCAACGCCACCACCGCGCAGATGGCCGCGGACCTCGTGGGCTGCGACGTGGCGCAGATCGCCAAGTCGATCATGTTCCGCGACGAAAGCAGCGGCGACGCGATCCTGTTCGTCACCTCTGGTGCCAATCAGGTCGATCTGGGGGCGGCAGGCACTGTGGCAGGCACACCGCTGGGCCGCGCCGATGCCGCGCTGATCCGCGCGCAGACAGGCTTTGCCATCGGCGGGGTCTCGCCCGTGGGTCACCTGACGCCGCCGCGTGCCTTCTTCGATCCGGACCTGCTGCGCTTCGATGAGGTCTGGGCCGCGGCGGGCACGCCGCGCCACCTGTTCGGGATCGCTCCGGGGCGGCTCATGGAGATTTCCGGGGCTCAACGCGCGGATTTCACCGCCTGACCTCTTGCAATCGGCGGCCCCCTCGCCAAGCTATAGCGCATGGCGATGCACGACACATGGGCCCTGCCCGACCCCGACACGCAACCTGAATTCTACGCCGATGTCGCGGCCAAGCGGCTGGTGGCCTTCGTCGTCGATACGCTCGTGATCATCGTGCTGAGCCTTCTGGTGGTGCCCTTTACCGCCTTCACCGGGCTTTTTTTCTTCCCGGTTCTGATGGCTGTGATCGGGTTTGCCTATCGCGTGGTGACCATCGCGCGCGGCTCGGCCACCTGGGGGATGCGCCTCGTCGCGATCGAGTTCCGCGCCGCCGATGGCCGCCGCTTCGACCTCGGATTGGCCTTTGCGCACACGCTGGGACTCGCGATCTCTTTCGCGCTGCCACTGTTGCAGGTGATCTCGATTGTGCTGATGCTGACGCGTCCGCGCGGCGAAGGATTGAGCGATCTGGTGCTGGGCACGGTCGCGCTCAACCGTCGCGCCACGATGTAACAGCGCGGTGACGTTCCCCTTGGCGGGCCGGGGTTTCGTTGTTAACGTCAGGGCTGAATACCGCTGGACACCCTGATGAGACACACGCTTCCCATAGCGCCCCAGTTCTACGTGACGGCGCCGCAGCCCTGCCCCTACCTGCCGGGCCGGATGGAGCGAAAGCTGTTTACCGCACTTCAGGGTGAGGGGGCACAGCGGCTCAATGACGGGCTGTCGAAACAGGGATTCCGCCGGTCGCAGAATGTGCTCTACCGCCCGTCCTGCGCCGATTGCGCGGCGTGCCTCTCGGCGCGGATCGACGTGGCGGATTTCTCCCCTTCGCGCACGCAGCGGCGCGTTGCGCGTCGAAACGCCGGTCTCGAACGGCAGGTCGCCTCGCCCTGGGCTACCGAGGAGCAATACGCCCTCTTCCGCCGCTATCTCGAGAGCCGCCACGCCAGCGGCGGCATGGCGGACATGGACACGTTCGAATTCGCCGCGATGATCGAGGAGACACCGATCCGCACGCGCGTGGTGGAATATCTCGACCCCGAGACCGGCGCTCTCGTGGCCACCAGCCTCACCGATATTCTCGATGACGGGGTGAGCATGGTCTATTCCTTCTTCGAACCGGACTTGCCCAAAGCGTCGCTCGGCACCTACCTGATCCTCGACCATGTCGAGATCGCACGCGAGATCGGGCTGCCTTACGTCTACCTGGGTTACTGGGTGCCGGGCAGCGACAAGATGGGCTACAAGGCGGCGTTTGCGGGGCTGGATGTCTATGCGGGCGGGCGCTGGCAACGCGTCCATGACCCCGACGCCTTTCGCTCACAGGCGCATCCGCTGGTCAACGACCCGATCGCCGAACAGGTCGCCAATATCTCGCTACCCGATACCGGACCGGTGCGGCGCAGGGGTTGAATGGGTCTGAACCGTGCCGCGGCGTCCTGCCTGGGCGTACATGCCGGTTTCGAGCCACCCGAACATGCCAGATCAACGAATGAGTCCGGGCGCGGGAGCGCGAAAACGTGTCACACCGCGGGCGCGAACACCCTCAGCGTCCCGTGCAACCCCGGATATCGACGGCGTCGCCGGTGGTGAGCACGGTAAAGCGCAACGCACCGCGGTCGAGCACGAAGCCACGCCCGTCGACATGGTAGATTTCGGTGCGTGCGCTGATCCGACTGCCCGCGCGTGCGGTCTCGGCCTGCGCCACCCACAGCTCGGGGTCGCCGCTCTCGACCACCACCATCTCGCGCGCGCCCATCTGTGCCATCTCGATCTCGACGGCAAGTTCCATGCCACCCGCCACCGGCGCGACCCGGCAGGTCACCTGCCCGACACCGGCCTCGGTGGCGGTGTAGGGTCGCGCGGCAAGCGCCGCCGCGATCCGCGGATCGCGGTCGCCGTCGCCGTCGCCGTCGAGCGGAAGATCAAGGCTCACCTCCGTCTCGACCGGCACACAAATATCGCTGCACACGCCAATCTCCAGATCACCGGCAAGCGAAACAGGCTCCCCCGTCCGCGCCGGTGTGATGCGAACCGGCAGGATCAGGTCGTGCGAATAGCCGATGGTACGCAACCCGTTGGTGGTGGTCTGCTGTGGCGTGGGCCACAGGACCTCGACCGCGCCGACATTGCGCGACCCTCGCCAGTCGAACCGCGGCGGGATGCCCGCCTCGCCCGGCGCGCGCCAGTAGGTCTTCCATCCCGGTGCCAGCTCGAATCGCAACGCCGCCATTAGCGTGCCATCCGCCATGCGCCAGCCCGGAAGGATGCTGACCGCGACCATTTCCTGCGGCGTGCGCGCCGACGCCGGTGCGACCACGGTTACCGCCAAGAGGACCAAAGTCAGGAGATATCTTGCGAACATGGGCCTGACATGGGGCATTTTGCGATCAAAGCCAACTCACAAACAGGCGAGAATTCCTGCTCGCGCGTCAACACACCGCTTGCACAGTCCCGCTCCCCTCCCCATTCTCGGGGTATGAGCGCTCCCATGCCGTCCCCCGCGCCAGTCGACCTGACCGGCAAGATCCTGATCGCGATGCCAGGAATGGGCGATCCGCGGTTTGCCTACTCGGTCGTCTATCTCTGCGCGCACAGCGCCGAGGGTGCCATGGGGCTGATCGTCAACAAACCCGCGCAGGATCTCCAGATGTGCGACCTGCTCGAACACCTGTCGATCACCCCGGGCCCTGAAATGCGCGACATGCCGGTGCATTTCGGCGGCCCGGTAGAGCATGGCCGGGGATTCGTGCTGCACGATGACGGCTACCGCTCGGACATCGCAACGCTCAATGTGGCGGAGGGGTTCGGGATGACGGCAACGCTCGATATTCTCGAGGATATCGCGCAAGGCCGCGGGCCGGATCGGGCCATTCTGGCGCTGGGATATGCCGGCTGGGGGCCCGAGCAACTCGAATCGGAGTTGGCAGAGAACGGTTGGCTAACCTGCGACGCCGATGCCGATCTCGTCTTCGACAGCGTTGATACCGACAAATGGGAGACCGCGCTCACCCGCCTCGGCATCTCGTCGCTGACGCTGTCGTCAGATGCCGGGCACGCCTGAGACGCTTGGCACTGGCCAACCGCGCGGTAGGCGGGGTAATCTGCGCACCATGCTGCGCGCGACCCCACGTTTTTTCCTCGTTATTCCGTTCCTGCTGGTATCGGCGATGATCACCGGCGCGGTCTGGCAATATGGATACCGGCAGGCACTGGACGATCTCGCGCAGCGCGGTAAGGCCGACCTGTCGCTGGTGGTGGGCGGGCTGGTGGCCGATCTTCAGCGCTACCGCGATCAGGTCGTGGCGCTGGCCGATCATCCCACGCTTGTGGCGCTTACCGGACCGGCGGGGCCGCGAGCGCGGGACCGGGCCGAACGCCTTCTGACCGCCGCCGCGGACCGAACCGGAGCGGCGGCCCTCTATTACACCGATACCGGGGGCAATATCCTCGCAGGAACCGATGCGCATGGCGGCGCGTTTACCGGCACCGCGGTGTTCAAGCGCGCCATGGATGGCGCGCTCGGAACCGCCCGAGCCGACGCCCGCGCACATGGCGGCAGGGTCTTCGAATTCGCCGCTCCCACCTTCGCAAGCGACGGGCGCGTTTCCGGCGCGGTGATCTCGGTGGCAGCGGCCGAACACATGGAGTTCGGCTGGCGCGGCATGAGCACGGCGGTGTTCCTGGTGGACGGCGCGGGCACGGTGTTCCTGTCCAACCGCTCCGAACTTTTGGGCTGGCGCAAGGCATCGGACCGGCCGCAACTGATCCCACCGGGCGGCAAACCTGTGCCACTGGAACAAAGCAAGGGTGGACCACATGAGATCTGGCACATCGATCTCGGCAACTACCTGCCACGGCAGGCGCTGCGGGTGGCTCAGGACGTGCCGCGCATCGGCATGACCGGCGCGGCACTTGTCGATACCGCCCCGGCACGCCGGCTTGCCGCGCTTCAGGCAGGGGCGGTGGCGGCGCTGTTCCTGTTCTTCGGAATGCTGCTATTGCTGGCACAGGAACGCCGCCGCGCGCTGGCCGCAGCCAATGCCGATCTCGAGCGCCGTGTGGCCGAGCGCACCGAGACGCTCAGCCGCACGAACCGTGCGCTCCAGCGCGAGATCGGCGAGCGGCAGGAGGCCGAGGCCGCCCTGCGCCGCGCGCAAGCCGAACTGGTGCAGGCCGGCAAGCTGAACGCGCTGGGCAAGATGAGCGCTGGCATCAGCCACGAGCTTAACCAGCCACTCATGGCAATCCGCCAGTTCACGAGCAACGCCGCCGCCTTCCTCCACCGCGACGCCCCCGACCGCGCCGCCGAGAACCTCGCGCGCATCGATGAGATGGCACACCGCATGAGCCGTATCATCCGCAACCTGCGCGCCTTCGTGCGCAACGAGAACGAACCAATGGGCCGCGTCGATATCCGCGCCGTGGTAGATGCCGCGCTCGACATGATGACTGAGCGGCTCCGCAAGGACGAGATCACGGTCGACTGGACGCGGCCGCCGCACCCGGTTTTTGTCCAAGGCGGCGAAGTCCGGCTGGGGCAGGTTCTGGTCAACCTGATGACCAATGCCGCCGACGCCATGCGCGAGAGTCCCGAACGCCGCATCGCGATCACGGTCGAACACGCCGACGGCGCACCGGTGCGTCTGAGCCTGCGGGACACAGGCCCCGGAATCGATGAGCCCGACAAGATATTCGATCCGTTCTACACCACCAAGGATGTCGGCGGCGAGGGCATGGGGCTGGGGCTGTCGATCTCCTACGGGTTGGTGCAGAGCTTCGGTGGTCGCATCACCGGCAGCAACACCGGGAGCGGCGCGGAATTCACAATCGAACTCGACCAGTGGAACGACGCGCGGGAGAGCGCGGCATGAACCGCGAGGTACTCGTCGTGGACGACGACCGCCCGGTGCGAGAGGCGCTGGCGCAGACGCTGGAACTGGCGGATTGCAAGGTGCGCGCCACCGGATCGTTCATCGAGGCAAAGGACCATATCGCCGCCGATTTTCCCGGCGTGATCCTCTCGGACATCCGCATGCCGGGACGCGACGGTTTTCACCTGCTGGACCACGCGCACGGGATCGACGCCGAACTGCCGGTCATCCTGCTGACCGGCGAGGGCGACATCCCTATGGCGGTCAAGGCGATGGGCGCGGGTGCCTTCGACTTTCTCGAAAAGCCCTGCGCGCCCGAACAGCTCGTCGCGGTGATCGACCGCGCGCTCAACACCCGTCGCCTCGTGCTGGAAAACCGCCACCTCAAGGCACAGCTGGAAACCGGCGATCCGGCGGCACGCATGATTTTCGGCACCTCGGATCTAGCCGAGAGCCTGCGTCACACGGTGCGGCAGGCGGCGCGCGCGGGCACCGAGGTTTTGGTCACTGGCCCACCCGGTGCGGGCGTGTCCAAAGTGGCCGAGGTTATCCACCTGATGTCGAATGGCGCGAACGGCCCCTTCATCAAGCGCGCAGCGGCCGGACTCACCCCGGACGGGCTCGATGCCGCCTACGGGCAAGCGACGGGCGGCAACCTGTTCCTGGACGAGGTGATGGCCCTACCCACCGAGAGCCAATACGCCCTGCTCGACCGGCTCGACCCCGGCGGCGAGGCGCGGCTCATCGCTGGCTGCACCGCCGACCTGGCGCAGGCCGCCGCCAACGGACGCTTCAACGCCGATCTATATTACCGGCTGGAGGTGCTGCGTGTCCGCATCCCGGCGCTGTCGGAGCGGCCCGAGGACATTCCGGTACTGTTTCGTCACTACGTCGCGCAGGCCGCCGAGCAGGCGGGGCTCGCCGCGCCGGAAATCAACCCCGATCACCTCGCCGCGCTGATGGCGCAGGACTGGCCAGGCAATGCCCGCTCGCTCATGTCAGCGGCGATGCGTTTCGTACTGGGGATGCCCGACAGCGGCGCCGACACGGCGGAGCTGGGTCTCGCCGAACAGATGGCGCGGCTCGAACGCTCGCTGCTTATCGCGGCACTGGGGCGGCAGAACGGGCGGGCCGCGCAGGCGGCGGAAGCGCTCAAACTGCCACGCAAGACCTTCTACGATAAGCTGGCGCGCTACGGGATTCGCCCCGAGGATTACCGCCGCTAAGCCGCCAGTAAACTGTGCGGAAATCCGCACGATCACTGTGCACCCAGTGCGGAATACCGCACAAGCCATGACGCAAGTACAAGGCCGCCATGCAAAGAGTGGTGTGTAATAGCCTGAACACGCTTCAAAAACAGGCAGCGCGCCCGACAATTGCACAAAAACTTGAGTGGCACGCCCGTTTCTCCCACCATGGCCGTACCGCGCCGCACTGGCGCTGTGGAAGACTCAGAACCTATGGGAGGAGACCCAAGATGAAATTCCTGACCGCTGCCGTATCGGCACTGGCTCTGACCGCGGGCGCGACCACCGCGATGGCCGCCTGCGACGACGGCGAGATCGTCGTCAAGTTCAGCCACGTAACCAACACCGACAAACACCCCAAGGGCATCGCCGCCTCGCTGCTGGAAAAGCGCGTCAACGAAGAGATGGACGGCACGATGTGCATGGAGGTGTTCCCCAACTCCACGCTCTACAACGACAACAAGGTGCTCGAGGCAATGCTTCAGGGCGACGTGCAGCTCGCCGCGCCGAGCCTCTCGAAATTCGAGAAGTTCACCAAGCAGTTCCGCCTGTTCGACCTGCCCTTCATGTTCAAGGACATCAACGCCGTCGATGCCTTCCAGGCCTCCGACAACGGGCAGGCGCTGCTCGATTCCATGCAGCGCCGTGGCCTTCAGGGACTGGCCTACTGGCATAACGGCATGAAGCAGATGTCGGCCAACGTACCGCTGATCGAGCCCTCCGACGCCGAGGGGCTGAAGTTCCGCGTACAGCAATCCGACGTGCTGGTGGCACAGTTCGAGCAGCTGGGTGCCAACCCGCAGAAGATGGCCTTCTCCGAGGTCTATGGCGCGCTCCAGCAGGGGGTCGTGGACGGGCAGGAGAACACTTGGTCGAACATCTACGGCAAGAAGTTCTTCGAAGTGCAGGACGGCGTGACCGAAACCAATCACGGCATCATCGACTATCTGGTGGTAACCAGCGTCGACTGGCTCGACAGCCTCGATCCGGAGGTACGTGATCAGTTCCTGACGATCTTGGACGAGGTGACCGAGACCCGCAACAAGGAGTCCTACGAGGTCAACCAGGCTGCCAAGCAGGCGGTTATCGACGCCGGCGGCGAGGTTCGCACGCTCACGCCCGAGCAACGCAGCGCTTGGGTAGACGCGATGAAGCCGGTCTGGAATCAGTTCACGGACGATGTCGGCCAGGAGAACATCGACGCGGCCCAGGCGATCAATGCCAGCATGTAAGATCGCGTGCCGCGCCTGAACGCGCGGCCTACGGGGCGGGCCAAAATCGATTGGCCCGCCCCTTTTGCAAGTACTCCGGGGAGGAGGGAACGATGCAGACCCGTCACAGCATGGTAGACCGGATCGAGGAGACGCTGATCGCCGCGCTTCTCGGCCTGATGACAGTGGTGACCTTCGCCAATGTCGTCGCGCGCTACCTGTTCAACTCGAATATTCTCTGGGCGCTGGAACTGACCGTGTTCATGTTCGCCTGGCTGGTGTTGCTCGGCGCGTCCTACGCTGTCAAGAAACGCGCCCATCTCGGCGTCGATGTGGTGCTAAACATGCTGGCCCCACCCGCACGCCGCGTGCTTGCGCTGGTGTCGGTGGCGTGCTGTCTCGTGTTCTCTCTCTTTCTGCTCAAGGGCGCGTGGGATTACTGGTCGGTGTTTGCCGAACTGCCACCCACCACCGGGCGCTGGTTCCCCACCGGGCTCGATTTCGACGCCCGCGGGCAGGGCTGGTATGAGGTCGAGAGCGTGCCCATGCCCGAGGTTCTGCGGTTCGTCGAGGACTGGATCAACTACGGCGAGGAATACGAAAAGGTGCCGCGCGCGATCCCTTATGTTGTGCTGCCTTTGTCGATGCTGCTTCTGACGCTGCGCTTCGCGCAGGTGGCGATCGCCATCTGGCAGGGCCGTGAAGACCGGCTGGTGGCAAGCCACGAGGTCGAGGACGAACTCGAAAGCGTCCGCGCGCAGCACGGAGGACAGGACTGATGGAAGTCGCACTTCTCTTTTCACTGGTCATCGGCCTGCTGCTCATCGGCGTGCCGATCGCCGTCTCGCTGGGGCTCAGCTCGACGCTTTTCCTTCTGTGGTTCTCGGAATCCTCGCTCGCCTCGATAGCACAGACCCTGTTCTCGGCCTTCGAGGGGCACTTCACGCTGCTCGCGATCCCGTTCTTCATCCTCGCGTCGGCCTTTATGACGACAGGCGGCGTGGCGCAGCGAATTATCCGCTTTTCCATTGCCTGCGTGGGGCACCTGCATGGCGGGCTGGCGATTGCCGGTGTGTTCGCCTGCATGCTGTTTGCCGCGCTGTCGGGCTCGTCGCCAGCGACTGTGGTGGCAATCGGCTCCATCGTGATCGCGGGAATGCGGCAAGTCGGCTATACTCGCGAATTCGCCGCCGGTGTCATCGCCAATGCCGGCACGCTCGGCATCCTGATCCCGCCGTCCATCGTGATGGTGGTCTATGCCGCCGCAGTGGATGTGTCGGTGGGGCGGATGTTTCTCGCCGGGGTCATTCCTGGCCTGGTGGCGGGCGGGATGCTAATGTCGACGATCTACATCATGGCACGCATCCGCAACATGCCCAAGGGCGAGTGGCAGGGCTGGGGCGAGATCTTCGCCTCGGGCCGGGATGCAGCATGGGGCCTATTCCTGATCGTGATCATCCTGGGCGGTATCTATGGTGGCATCTTCACGCCAACCGAGGCCGCAGCGGTAGCCGCCGTCTACGCCTTCTTCATCGCTTGTTTCGTCTACAAGGATATGGGGCCGCTCGCCACCGAGGGTGAGGAACGCAACACCTCGCTACTGCGCAAGCCTCAGGCACTCGTGACGGCGTTCTTCCACGCCGACACGCAGCGCACGCTGCTGGAGGCGGGCAAGCTGACGGTAACGCTCCTGTTCGTGATCGCCAACGCTCTCATCCTCAAGCATGTCCTGACCGACGAGCAGATCCCGCAGTCCATCGCCAACGCCATGCTCTCGGCGGGGTTCGGGCCGGTGATGTTCCTTATCGTGGTGAACATCATCCTGCTCATCGGCGGACAATTCATGGAGCCCTCGGGCCTCCTCGTGATCGTCGCGCCACTGGTCTTTCCCATCGCGATCGAGCTGGGGATCGACCCCATTCACCTCGGCATCATCATGGTGGTGAACATGGAAATCGGAATGATCACGCCGCCGGTGGGGCTCAACCTCTTCGTCACCTCCGGCGTGGCGGGGATGCCGATGATGGCGGTGGTACGCGCGGCCCTGCCGTTCCTCGCCGTACTCTTCGTGTTCCTGATCATCGTCACCTACGTGCCATGGTTGTCAACCGTCCTGCCCAATACCTTCATGGGGCCGGAGCTTATCATGCGCTAGCCTGTGCTCCGCGTAACTGCGGGCCACGCGCGGCGGGGGCGGCAGCCCCCGCCGCATGGCATTTTTCGAGACCTTGCCGTTACGGCACTTGGAAACCACACGGGGCCACGCTACCTGATCCGTCCGGGGCGGGCCTTTACCGGGGCACGTTTCGCCGCTACCCATGCTTGGCAAACGACAGGGAGAGCCTCGTGACTGTTTCCGGTGCCGTCGTGGACAGCGATGCCTTCCTTGCCGCCATGCGACAGGTCGCGGCGACCGTCACCGTGGTAACGACCGACGGGCCGGCGGGGCGCGCGGGTGCAACGGTGAGCGCCTTCACCTCGCTCTCGGCCGACCCACCCTCGGTCATCGTCTGCCTGCGCGCCGACAGCCGGATCGCGCGCACGGTTCTGGATAACCGCGCATTCTGCGTCAACGTCCTGCCCGAGGACGCGGTAAACGTGGCACGCGCGTTTGCCGGCCCGTCGCCCGACGACCCGGCGGACCGATTCCGTGACCTAGAGATCGCCTACGGGGCGCACGGTCCCCTGCTTCCGCGCGCCACGAGCTTTTCCTGCGCGCTGATGGAACACGTGCTGCACAACACCCACGCCATCTGCATCGGATCGGTCCGCGCGCTGGCGGTGGCGGGAGAAAAGCCGCTCACCTATCTCAGCGGCGACTACCACCGCGTGCGCCCGCACGAGGGCTGAGCACAGCCTCTTGCGTCCACCCCGACCGCGGTCTAGCACTGCGTGCATGTCCGACACCGCCCTCCCCCAAGACGACAGCCGTGCGCGCCGCAACGTGGCCGTACTCGTGGGTGCACAAGCTGTTCTCGGCGCGCAGATGCCGATGATCTTCGTGGTGGGCGGGCTGGCCGGGCAATCGCTCGCCTCCAACCCCTGCTTCGCGACGCTGCCCATCTCGCTCATCGTGCTGGGCTCTATGCTGTCGGCCACGCCGATGGCGCACGTGATGCAGCGCTTCGGGCGGCGCACGGGCTTCTTCCTTGGAGCGCTTTTCGGCGCGGTGGGCGCCGCGGTGGGTGCGTGGGGGCTCTATACCGCCTCCTTCCCGGTCTTCCTGCTGGGCAGCTTCCTGACCGGCACGTACATGTCGGCGCAGGGCTTCTACCGCTTCGCCGCCGCCGATACGGCAAGCGACGCGTTCCGTCCCAAGGCGATCTCCTACGTGATGGCAGGCGGTCTCCTGAGCGCCATCGTCGGCCCGCAACTGGTCAAGCTCACCTCGATGAGCATGGTGATTCCGTTTCTCGGCACTTACCTCGCGGTGATCGCGGTCAACCTCGTGGGGGCGCTGCTATTCCTGCTGCTCGACATCCCGCGCCCGCCGGTGCCCGCGCATGACGCGCCGCGCGGACGCTCGCGGCTCGAATTGCTGAAAACCCCGCGCATCGCCGTGGCGGTGATCTGCGCGACGGTGGCCTATTCGCTGATGAACCTGGTGATGACCTCGACACCGCTCGCGGTGGTGGGCTGCGGCTTCACGCCCAGCCACGCCGCCGATATCGTGTCGGCGCATGTGCTGGCAATGTATATCCCATCGTTCTTCACCGGCCACCTGATTGCGCGATTCGGGGTGGAACGGATCGTGACCACCGGCCTCGTCATCCTCGCGGGCGCCGGCGCGGTGGCGCTTTCAGGGGTAACGATAGACAGGTTCTACGCCGCGCTCATCCTCTTGGGACTAGGCTGGAATTTCGGCTTTATCGGGGCCACGGCCATGCTCGCAGGAGAGCACGAGCCCCATGAACGGGGCCGCGTGCAGGGGATGAACGACCTCATCGTGTTCGGCGGCGTGACCTTCGCCTCGCTCGCCTCAGGCGGGCTGATGAACTGCTCGGGCGGCACGGCGGAGGCGGGCTGGACTGCTGTCAACGTTGCAATGGTGCCGTTCCTCACACTCGCGGGCGGTGCGCTCATCTGGCTAGCGATGCGCCCACGCACGGCCTGACCGCTGGCGGCAGCGGCGGATACTGAGTATTTTTGCCAAGAAGAAGCCGGGAGCGCGCGCATGATCCGCGAGATTTGGCACAGCTACCGCCGCCTGCCCCTCTGGGTGCAGCTCTGGGTGGCGGTGATTCTCGTGCCAATAAACGCTGCCTCCCTGACCTTTGTCGCGCACCCCTCTGGCGTGTGGGTCGCAGCGATGGCGGTGGGCGCGATGCTGCTCAACGGCGCGATCATGCTGGCCGAGCGCGGGTTTTCCAAGCTCATGGCGCTGCCGCATGTGGCGATCTGGACACCGATGCTGGGGCTGGTGGCGTGGTTGCTGGCGCAGGATATCGCTCCCGCTTACCGGGGCTATCTTCTGATCCTGCTGGTCATTGATACGGTGTCGCTGGTCCTTGACGTGCTCGACACGCGCAAATGGCTGTCAGGCGACCGGGAGGTCGCCTGACCGCGGCCGGGTCTCAGCCCAGCTTGCGCAGACGCGCCAACAGGCTGGAGGTGTCCCAGCGCCCACCGCCCATCTTCTGCACGTCCTTGTAGAACTGGTCGACCAGCGCGGTAACCGGCAGGCTCGCACCCACCTCGTCGGCGGTGTCGAGGCAGATACCCAGATCCTTGCGCATCCAGTCCACCGCGAATCCATGGTTCCATTTGTCATCGAGCATGGTCTCGTAGCGGTTGGACATCTGCCATGAACCGGCCGCCCCCTGGCTGATAACCTCGACCACCGCGCGCCCGTCGAGCCCTGCCTCCTCTGCGAAATGCAGCGCCTCGCTGAGGCCCTGAACCAGCCCGGCGATAGCAATCTGGTTGGCCATCTTGGTCATCTGCCCCGCGCCGCTCTCTCCGATGCGGCGGCAGAGCTTGGCATAGACCTGCATCACCGGCTCGGCGCGCGCATAGACGGCCTCGTCGCCGCCGCACATGATCGAGAGCTGCCCGTTCTCGGCCCCCGCCTGCCCGCCGGAGACCGGCGCATCGACAAAGCCCACGCCGCGCGCCTGCGCCGCCGAATAAAGCTCGCGGGTGACCTTCGCCGATACGGTGGTGTGATCGACGAAGATCGCGCCCTCCGCCATGCCGGCGAAGGCACCATCATCTCCCAGGCAGACGCTGCGCAGGTCGTCGTCGTTGCCTACGCAGGCCATCACAAATTCGGCGCCCTGCGCCGCCTCGCGCGGTGTGGCGGCAGACCGTCCGCCATGCTCGGCCACCCATTTGTCGGCCTTGGCGGCAGTGCGGTTGAAGACGCAGACCTCGTGGTCCGCCGCCTGAAGATGCCCGGCCATCGGGTAGCCCATGACGCCCAATCCAAGAAATGCCAGTTTTGCCATGTCGCTTTCCTCCTGTCGCGTGCCCATTGTCTCGCCCCGGATTTCTGACTATCCCCGGCGGGGATGCAAGCACAAACTCGGAAAGGCACCGCCGATGCCGGTGATCCTTAAATGGCTGTTGCGCGCCGCGGGCGGGCTGGTTGCGCTGGCGCTGGCGGCGGTGGTAATCGTCTACATGCTGCTCGCACGCTCGCTGCCCGAGTATGACAAGCGGCTCGCCGTCGAGGGGGTTTCCGACCCGGTCGAGATCGTGCGCGACAATGCAAACGTGCCGCATATCTTCGGTGAATCCGACGCCGACACCTTCTTTGGCCTCGGCTATGCCCATGCGCAGGACCGGCTGTGGCAAATGACCATGATGCGCCGCACCGTGCAGGGACGGCTGTCGGAGGTATTCGGGCCGCGTACCGTCAAGATCGACACCACGCTGAGGCGTTTTGATCTCTACAATCTCGCGCGGGCCTCGGTCGCTGCGCAAGATGCCAAGACGCTGGCAGCACTCAAGGCCTATTCCGACGGGGTCAATGCCCGCCTGACCGAGATCAACCGCGAGGCGCTGGGGCGTGGTGCACCGGAGCAGTTCATGTTCAACGCCCCCGTGGCCCCCTGGCAGCCTGCCGATTCGATTGCGCTCATCAAGCTGATGGCGGTGCAATTGTCGGGACATCTGAGCGAGGAGGTGCTGCGCGCCCGCGTCTCGCTCGCGCTCGAGGACGAGAACCGGCTCGACGACCTCCTGCCTGACGCGCCCGGCGGCGGCATCGCGGCGTTACCAGATTACGCAAGCCTGGTTCCCGGCGCGAAGTTTGCCCACACGGCGGAGGCCAAGCCCCCGGTCCACCCGCTTTCGCCATTCAAGGAGCGCGCATTCGCAGGGGCGTCCAATGCCTGGGCCGCAGCCCCGGACCGCGCCGCATCGGGCGGCACACTGCTGGCCAACGATCCGCACCTGGGCTTTTCCGCGCCGTCGATCTGGTATCTTGCGCGACTCGAGCTCGAGACGGGCGGGGTGATCGGCGGCACCATTCCCGGCATACCCGCCATCCTGACAGGCCGCAGCGCGCGGCTGGGCTGGGGGCTGACCTCGTCCTACCTCGACGACCAGGACGTATTCATCGAACGGCTCAACCCTGATGATCCGAACCAGTACCTGACGCCCGATGGCTGGGCTCCCTTTCGCTCCGCGCGCTCGATCGTCGAGGTCAAGGACGCTGATCCCGTCACCCTCACCCTACGCTGGACGGAAAACGGCCCCGTCCTGCCCGGCAGCCACTACAACCTCGGCGAGGTGACGCCGCGGGGCCATGTGGCGGCTGTGAGCTGGACCGCGCTCTCGGGCGAGGACACAACCATGACCGCGGCGATGCGGCTGATGCAGGCGCAATCGGTCGCCGAGGCGCTGGAAGGCACACGACTCTTCGTCGCACCCTCGCAGAACCTGACGGTCGCAGACGAGACCGGCATCGCGCTCAAGCTCATCGGCGCGATGCCCCGCCGCGACGCCCGCCACGAGAGCGAGGGCCGCATGCCCGCGCGCGGCTGGATCGCCGAGAACCGCTGGCAGGGGATGCTGCCAACCGCGGCGAACCCGGAATTCATCGACCCCTCGGGCGGCATCCTCGGCAATACCAACAACAAAATCGTGGACCGCCCCTTTCCCATGCATGTCAGCCACAACTGGGGCGACACGCAGCGTATCCATCGTTGGCGCGAGCTGATGCAGCGGCGCGAGGTGCATACGCGCGACAGTTTCATAGAGGCACAGCTTGACACGGTAAGTTTTACCGCGCGCTCGCTCCTGCCGCTGATCGGGGCGGACCTGTGGTTCACCGGCGAGGCCGCCCCCGAGGGCACGCCAGAGCGCCTGCGCCAGCGCGCGCTAGAACTGCTGGCCGACTGGAACGGCGAGATGAACGAGCACCTGCCCGAGCCACTTATCTACGCGGCATGGATGCGATCACTGATGAAGCGGCTCATCGAGGACGATCTCGGGCCACTTGTACGCGACTTCGATCACCCCGAGCCGGTGTTCATCGAGCGGGTGTTTCGCGACGTGGACGGGGCGTCAGCGTGGTGCGACATCCGGCACTCAGCCGCACGCGAGACCTGCGCTGACATCGCGCGGATGGCGCTCGACGACGCGCTGATCTGGATATCCGAGCGCTATGGCCGGTCATTGGAAAGCCTGCGATGGGGTGACGCCCACCAGGCCACGCACGATCATCAGGTGCTGGGCGAGGTCCCGCTCCTACGCTATTTCGTCAACATCCGCCAATCGACCTCGGGCGGTGACAACACGCTCCTGCGCGGGCGCACGCGAGGCGCTGAGGGGCCTGACCCCTTTCAAAATGTCCACGGGGCTGGCTATCGCGGTGTCTACGATTTCGCCGATCCCGACAGCAGCGTGTTTATCACATCCACCGGCCAGTCGGGTCATTTCCTGAGCCGCCATTACGACGACCTCGCCCAGCTCTGGAGACGCGGCGAATACATCCCGATGTCTCTAGACGAGGGTCTCGCGCGGGCGGCAGCGGTCGGGGTAACGGTGCTCGAACCGCGCGGTCAGTGAATGAAGGCAGGCCGCGCCGGTTGTCTCGACGCAGCCCTCGACCTGGCCATTCCGCGACCGGACCTCAGCCCGCCGCCGCCACCGCCCGGCGCGTCATCACGCCTACGAGATGTGCGCGGTACTCGCCCGAGCCGTGCAAGTCCGAGATCATACCGTCGCCCGACAGACTCAGGCCCTCGACCGCGCCCGCCGAGAAATCGGAGCTGAGCGCAGCCTCGGCTTCGGACCAGCGGAACACGCCATCCTCGGACGCACCGGTGACCGCCACGCGCACGCCGTCCGGGTATTTTGCCACGAACACACCCACGAGCGCGAAGCGCGAGGCCGGCTGGTCGAATTTCTGGTAGCTGGCCTTCTCGGGCACGGGAAACCGCACCTCGGTGATGATCTCGCCGTCCTCCAGCGCCGTGGCGAACATCCCGTCAAAGAAGTCATCCGCCGCGATCTGCCGGTTGGTGGTCACCACCGTGGCACCCGAGGCCAACACCGCCGCCGGGTAGCAGGCCGACGGGTCATTATTGGCGAGGCTGCCGCCAATCGTGCCGCGGTTGCGCACCGCCGGGTCGCCAATATTGGCGGCGAGGCTAGCCAGCGCCGGATAGGCTCCCGCGCCCTTCGCTACGTCGGCATGGCTGGTGCCCCCACCGATGCACAGCGCACCGTCGTCGGCGGTACAGATGCCCTTGATCTCGTCCACCCCCGACAGCGCGACGAGCCGCGCGGGCGCAGCCAGGCGCGCCTTGAGCGCTGGAATGAGCGTCTGCCCACCGCCCAGCGCTTGCGCCTCCTCGGTGCCCAGCGCCTTGACGGCGTCGGTCAGAGTGGTGGGACGGTCTATCTCGAATGCATACATGATCTGTCCTCCCTCAGCCCTGCATCGCCTGCCACACCCGCGATGGCGAGAGCGGCATGTCGATATGGGTGATGTTGCTGCCACCCGAGCGCAGCGCGTCCACGACCGCGTTGACCACGGCGGGTGGGCTGCCGATTGCACCGGCCTCGCCACAGCCCTTCACGCCCAGCGGGTTATGGGTACACGGCGTCTGGCAGGAATGATCGACGGCGAAGAATGGCAGGTCATCCGCGCGCGGCATGGCGTAATCCATGTAGCTACCGGTCAATAGCTGGCCATTCTCGTCATAGGCGCAACCCTCGAGCAGCGCCTGCCCGATGCCCTGCGCCAGACCCCCGTGCACCTGTCCCTCGACAATCATCGGGTTAACCACGTTGCCGAAATCGTCCGCGGCGGCAAAGCGTTCGATGGTGACCCGTCCGGTCTCGGGATCGACCTCGACTTCGGCCGCATAGGCCCCCGCCGGATAGGTAAAGTTGGCCGGATCGTAGAATGCCGTCTCCTCCAGCCCCGGCTCGATATCCTCCAGCGGGTAGTTGTGCGGCACGTAGGCCGCCAGCGTCACGTCGCCCCACGCCACCGACTTGTCGGTGCCGGCGACGGTGAACTGGCCGTCCTTCAACTCGATATCGCCTTCCGACGCCTCCATCAGGTGAGCCGCTATCTTGCGCGCCTTGTTGATGATCTTCTCGGTGGCGCGCACCATCGCCGAGCCGCCGACGGCTAGGCTGCGCGAGCCATAGGTGCCCATGCCCATCGGTACGCGGGCGGTGTCGCCATGCACGATATCCACTTGGTCGGCGTCAATGCCGATCATCTCGGCGATCACCTGCGCGAACGTGGTCTCGTGGCCCTGCCCGTGGCTGTGGCTGCCGGTCATAACGGTTAGCCCGCCGGTGGCGTTAACGCGTACCGTTGCGCTCTCGTAGAGGCCCGCACGCGCACCAAGCTGGCCGACGAGGTTCGACGGCGCGATGCCGCAGGCCTCGATATAGCAGTTGACGCCGAGGCCGCGCAGCTTACCGCGCTTTTCGCTCTCAGCCCGGCGCGCGGCGAAGCCCTTGATGTCAGCGATCTCCTCAAGCTTGTCCATCGTGGCGTGATAATCGCCGGTGTCGTATTCCACCGCCACGGGCGTGGCATAGGGAAACTCGGTGATGAAGTTCTGCCGCCTGAGCGTGATCGGATCGACGCCCAACTCGCGCGCCGCCTTGTCGATCACGCGCTCCAGCTGATAGGTCGCCTCGGGCCGCCCGGCGCCGCGATAGGCATCCACCGGCACGGTATTGGTGAACACCGCCTTGACGTTCACGTAAATCAGCGGCGTCTTGTAGTTTCCGGCCATCAGCGTGCCGTGCAGCCAGGTCGGCACACAGGGCGCAAAGGTGCTCAGATACGCCCCCATGTTGGCATGGGTATCGGTGCGTAGGGCCGTAAAGTTGTTGTCGGCGTCAAGCGCCAGTTCGATCTTCGTCACGTGGTCGCGGCCATGGGCGTCGGACATGAACGCCTCGCCCCGCGTCGAGGTCCACTTCACGGGTCGGTTCAGCGCCTTGGCCGCAAAGGTGCAGAACGCCTCCTCGGCATAATGATAAATCTTAGAGCCGAAGCCGCCACCGACGTCGGGCGCCACCACGCGCAGCTTGTGCTCGGGGATGCCCAGAACGAAGGCGCCCATCAGCAGCCGGATCACATGCGGGTTCTGGCTGGTGGTGTAGAGCGTCGAATCGCCCGTCGAGCGGTTGAAATCCCCCACCGCCACGCGCGGCTCCATCGGATTGGCGATCAACCGGTTGTTGATAAGCTCCAGCGAGGTGACATGCGCTGCCTTGTCGAACGCCTCGTTCACCGCCGCCTTGTTCTCCTCGACGAAGCCCCAGTCGTAACAGAGGTTCGAGGTGAGATCATCATGCACCTTGGTCGCGCCGTCCTCCAGCGCCGCCTTCATGTCCACGACCGCGGGCAATTCCTCGATATCGAGCACGATCGCCTCCGCGGCGTCACGCGCCTGCTCGCGGGTCTCGGCTACCACGGCGGCGATGGGGTCGCCGACGTGGCGCACCTTGCCCTGCGCCAGCACCGGGTGCGCCGGCTCCTGCATCACCTCGCCGAACCGGTCGGTAACCTGCCAGCCGCAGGGGATACTGCCGACGCCCTCGAAATCCGCGCCGGTAAAGACCCGGATAACGCCGGGCGTGCCCTCAGCATCGGTGGTATCGACCTTGTTCAGCCGCCCATGCGCGACATCCGACCGCAGGAAATGCACATAGGCCTGGCCGCGCAGGTTGATGTCGTCGGTATAATTTCCCGTGCCGGTCAGAAAGCGCACGTCCTCGCGCCGCTTGCTGCTGGCACCGATGCCTCCATCCTTTGGCATGTCTCGATCCTCCCTGAATCTTCCGGGGTCTCCCCCGTCCCTGACCCGCGGCGATTCAACTTGCCCGAAATACTTCGGGGGAGCGCCGCAGGCGCGGGGGCAGCGCCCCCTCGATATCGCCTATTCCGCCGCGACCCGGCTCACATCCTGGCCGCTCGCCGCCATGATCGCTTTCACGATGTTGTGATAGCCGGTGCAGCGGCAGATATTGCCCTCGAGATAGTCGCGAATCTCCGCCTCCGTCGGCGTCGGGTTCTCGGCCAGAAGGGCCGCCGCCGACATTACCATGCCCGGCGTGCAGAACCCGCATTGCAACCCGTGATGGTCCTGGAACGCGGACTGGATCGGATGCATCGTGCCGTCGGGTTCGGCCATCCCCTCGATGGTTTTCACCTCGGCACCCTCCGCCTCGGCGGCAACGATGGTGCAGGCTTTCACTGCGCGCCCATCCACATGCACCACACAGGCACCGCACTGGCTGGTGTCACAGCCCACATGCGTACCCGTCAGGCCGAGATTGTCTCTTATGAAATCCACAAGCAGCGTTCGGCCCTCGATCTGGCCTTTCGCCGGCTCGCCGTTCACGGTCATGCTGACCTCTGGCATTGGCTCCTCCCGGTTGCTTTGTTTGTAGCTTCCTGACCTGAGCCTAGCGTCCGTTCCGCAAAACTCAAATGATACTTGAGCATGCCCACCGCGCGCCGGCGGTCAGCCGCGCGGGCCGCGGCGCGGCTGCGGACGCGTGGGAATTTCCTTGAGCAGCCCGCCCACCCCCATAGCCGCGATTTCCTCGGCCCCGCAGGGCAGGCCGCAGGCGACACGCGCCAGCACCCAGTCGGCCCCGTGCAGGACGGGCGAGCGCGCGCTGCCGGGCAGGCCGATCACGGGCCGCGCGCCGATCTCACCCAGAAACAGCAGGTTGCCGGGATCGACCGGCAGCCCGAATCGGATGAGCCGTCCGCCCGCGCGGCGAAGCGCCTGCGGGGCTGTGTCGCGTACATCCGAGGTGGCCGAAGCGGTGAGGATGAGCACGATCTCGCCCGGTGCCTCGATGATCGCGCGCGCCAGCGCCACCGCGTCATGGGCGCAGGTTGCCGTTCCCGCCATCTCCATCCCCAGCCCGGTGACCCGTGCGGTGATCGCCTCCGCGCCCTTGTCTCCCGGCCCGCCGGGAATGTCGGTCACGACGAGGCTGGCGCTGCGATACCGCGCCGTGGCCAATCGCACAGCACCGCGCGCCGCCTCCGCCGCGCGCTCCACCGCCGCACTCGGCACGCCATAGGCGATGATCTTGACCGTCGCGATCATGCCGCCCGCGCGGATCTGGTGGTGGTCGGGCACGGTGGCCACAGTGATCATCGAATCGATGGCGTTGGCTGCGTTGATGTCGGCGGTGTCGAGGCAGATCACGCCGGGCGCCTCGGCTATCAGGTTCACGCGGCCCGTGAACGGGGAACTCAGGCCAATCCCGTCGGCCCCGTCATGCAGCGCGCGCGCCAGCGTATCGGCCGCGGCATCCTCGTGCAGATCGCCCGCTTCCAGCCGCGCGACCGTCACCTCGCCATAGCCCGCCGCCGCCAGCGCCGCGATCTCGTCTGCGCCAAGCACCGCCCCCTTGCGCAACCGCCCCGTGGCCACCTGCTCGGAATGGGCGAGAATCGCACCCTCTGCCTGATCCAGCGGCACGGCGCCGAATTTCATGTGCCTTTCCTCAGAACCTGCGTCATCTGGGCCAGGATGCTTACCGCGATCTCCGCCGGCCCCGCCGCCCCGATATCGAGGCCGATGGGGCCGTGAATGCGCGCGATCTCGACCTCGGAAAATCCGGCGTCGGTCAGCCGCGCCACCCGCTTGGCATGGGTCCGGGTGGAGCCCAGGGCACCTATGTAGAACACCTCCGAGCGAAGCGCCTCCCCGAGCGCGGGATCGTCCAGCTTGGGATCATGCGTCAACAGCACGAGCGCCGTGCGCCCATCCAGCCCCAGCGCTCGCAAGCCCTCGTCGGGCCAGTCGTCCAGAACCGTCTCGCCCGGAAACCGTGCCTCCGAGGCAAAGCTCTCGCGCGGGTCGATCACGACCGGGTCAAAGCCCGCGATCCGCGCCATCGGCACCAGCGCCTGCGCGATGTGCACGGCCCCCACGACAATGAGACGAAGCGGCGGGTTATGGATGGCGACGAAGGTCTCGCCGTCCTCCTCGAAGCCCGAGCGGTCCATGCGGAATCGCGCCTCGTGCCCCTCGCGCTCCAGCCGCCGCCGGGCCGTCATGCCGGTGACATAGGCAACCGGCACGCGGCCTTCCCGGGCCAGCACCAGGTTGGCCAGCACCTCCTCGGGCATGACCGACCCCACCGGCTCGACCAGCACCCGGATCGTACCGCCGCAGGCGAGCCCCACGGCAAAAGCGTCGTCATCGGTGACGCCGTATTCGAGCATCTCCGGGCGGCCCGCCTCTATGGCATCCAGCGCCTCGACCACCACCGCGCCCTCAACGCAGCCGCCCGAGACCGAGCCCGCGATCTCGCCCTCGCCGCTGATTGCCAACTGGCTGCCCACCCGGCGCGGCGCACTGCCCCAAGTCTCGACCACGGTGGCGATCGCCGCCCCCTTGCCCGCCCGGTGCCAGGCGAGCGCGGTCTCGGGGATATCGTCAAACCGGTCCATGATGTCTCTCACCCCTCCATCGCTGCCATCAGGCGCGCTCTCTCACCGCCATCCTCGACGCGCGAGAGCGCTTCGGCAAGCTCTTCGAGAGTGGCAACCGAATGGCCGGCGCGGAACGCGTCCACATGCGGCAACATCGCCCGGATGCCTTGTGCCTTGGGCGCGAACCCGTCCCACCGGAGCAGCGGATTGAGCCAGATCAGCCTCCGCGCCGAGAGGTGCAGCCGCTCCATCTCGTGGCCCAGTTGTCCCGCCTCCTCGCGGTCGAGCCCATCGGTGATAAGCAGCACCACCGCCCCCTGCCCCATCACCCGGCGCGACCAGTCGCGGTTGAATGCGTGCAGGCAGGCGCCGATCCGCGTGCCACCCTCCCAATCCTGCGCCTGTTTTCCGGCGGCGGCAAGGGCCGCATCGACGTCGCGGGTGGCCAGGTGGCGGGTGATGTTGGTGAGCTGCGTGCCGAATGTGAAGGCATGGACCCGCGCCCAGCCAGCACCCTTGTGATTGGCAACGGCATGAAGAAAATGCAGAACCATGCGGCTGTATTGGCTCATGGACCCGGAAATATCGCAAAGCACCACAAGGTTCGGCCATCGCTCGCGCGGGGTCTTGCGATGCAATCGGCGCATTTCACCGCCCCGACGCAGCGCCGCCCGCAGGCTCGCGCGCGCGTCAAACCTCGGCCCGTGCGGATCGGCGATCCCGCGCCGCGAGGCCAGCGGACGCACCGGCAGCGACAGCCGCGCCAGCATCCGCTTCGCCTCTGCGATCTCGGCATTGGACATCTGCTCGAAATCGAGACTGCGCAGCCGCTCCTCGCGCGACATGGTGGCGGTGGCGTCGATCTCGATCACCGTCTCCTCGTCGAGATCCTCACCGTCGCTCTCGGGCGGAGCCCGGTCCACCCCGTCGAGCAGCGCCTCCGCCGCGCGCTTTTCCGCGGGGGCGGCGCCACGGTCCTCCTGCACGCCGCGAATGGCGGGCAGCATCATCGCCATCATGTGCTCCATGTAGCGCGGATCGCGCCAGTAGAGGCGGAATATCTGAGCGAAAACAGTCAGGTGCTCGGGTCGTGTCACCAAGCAGGCGCGCAGCGCGTAGAAAAAATCAGACCGCGAGGTGAACCCCGCCGCCGCCACCGCGCGCACCGCGTCGATTACGCGCCCGGGGCCCACCGGCAACCCGGCGGCCCTGAGCGCGCGGGCGAAATGGACGATGTTATGGGTGAGTTTCGGGTTGTCCGGCAGATCGAATGGCGCGGATTCGGTCATGGCGCCTCGTGGGGACGCCGCCCCCACACCCCCGGCGTATTTCGATCAAGAAGAAACATCAGACAGGCGCCAGTCCCGCCCGCGCCTCATCCAGAATACGCTTGGCTTCCGAACCTTGTAACCGCGCAATATCGTCCTGGTACTTGAGCACTGCGCCCAGGGTGTCGGCGATCACCTCGGGCGAGAGGCTAACCACGTCGAGCGCCAGCAGGCACTTGGCCCAGTCGATCGTTTCGGCCACGCCCGGCTTCTTGAACAGGTCCTCAGTGCGCAGGCGCTGAACAAAAGCCACAACCTCGCGACTGAGGCTTTCGGCAGCCTCGGGAGCACGGGCCTGCAATATTTCGATCTCGCGGTCGAAACCGGGATAATCCACCCAGTGGTATAGACAGCGCCGCTTGACCGCGTCATGCACTTCGCGGGTACGGTTGGACGTCAGGATGACGATAGGCGGCTCGGGGGCGGCGATGGTGCCCAGTTCGGGAATCGTCACCTGAAAATCGCTCAAGGCTTCGAGCAAGAACGCCTCGAACGGCTCGTCGGTGCGGTCGATCTCGTCGATGAGCAGCACCGGCGCGCCGCCCGATTGCGGCCGCATCGCCTGCAACAGCGGGCGCTCGATCAGGAACTCCTCGGTGAAAACCTCGTCCTTGAGATGCGCGCGATCCACCCCGCCCGCGGCCTCGGCGGTGCGGATGGCGATCATCTGGCCCGCGAAATTCCACTCGTATACGGCGGTGGCGGCATCAAGACCCTCGTAGCATTGCAACCGGATCAGTCGGCGGCCCAGCGCAAGGCTAAGCGCCTTGGCGATCTCGGTCTTGCCGGTTCCGGCCTCACCCTCCAGAAACAAGGGCCGCCCGAGCCGCAGCGCGAGAAAGGCGACGGTGCCCAGAGCGCGCCCGCAGACATAGCCTTGCGCACCGAGCATGTCCTGAACTGCGCCAATGGATTGGGGGATATTCACCTGCCAGACCTCCATCTACCTCACCCCGCACAGAACTGCATGGCCCGCGTGCCCCGGTCAAGGGCGCGCACCCGTAACGCTCGTCACCTGCCACCTCGCAGAAAGCCCGCGGATTTTCCCAAGTTTCGCCCCATTCGAACGGCAATTTCTGACCTCGAAGCGGGCTGTAGACCCGCGACGGGGCAGTGTGTAGCAGACAAGGTCGGAGCGGATGCAAGACAAGAGCGATATCACCAGTGCCGATCTCACGGGGCGTGACTGGCAGGACTGGCTCGACCACGCCGAGACGGTGATCGGCGATGACGGCTACATGCAACCATTGGGGAACAAGCACGCAGCGCTGTTTTGCGAGCGCAAGCCGGTGCTGCTTGTCACCTTCGAGAGCTTCGACCGGCTCGAGGTGCTTTCGGAGCGCGCGCACCCCTTCGGCTGGACCATGCTCGAGGCGCTCGGCTGGTCGCATCTGTGCCTGCTCAGCAACGGCGACACATGGTTTCGCGATGCCCGCGTCTACGGCTTTTTCGACCGACTGATTGACGACGGTTTCTTCGACGAGTTCGAGCAGGTGATCTTCTATGGTGCCGGGCCCCGCGGCTATGCCGCCGCCGCGTTCTCAGTGGCCGCGCCGGGGGCAAAGGTGCTGATGCTGCGTCCGCAGGCGACGCTCGACCCGCGTATGGCCGAGTGGGACGATCGCTATCTGGCCATGCGTCGCACCTCTTTCACCGACCGCTACGGCTATGCACCCGATATGCTCGATGCCGCCGCCCACGCGGTACTGCTTTACGATCCCGAGATCGAACTCGACGCCATGCACTCGGCGCTGTTCAACCGCAGCAACGTTTTGCGCTTCCGCACCCGCCACCTTGGCTATTCCATCGAGGAGACGCTCTCGCAGATGGGCTTACTTCCGCGCATCCTCGCTCAAATGAGCGCGGACAAACTCAACTGCCAGAGCCTCGCCCGGCTCTGGCGCAAGCGCCGAGAGGAACAGGGATATCTCTTCCCTTTGTTGCGTCGGCTGGTCAACGAGCAGCGTGACGGGCTTACCGTGCTCTTTTGCACCAACGCGCTGGCCCGGAAACGGGGCGGCCCACGCTACCGAAACGCGCTGAGCAGGGCGCAAGCCCGTCTCGCGGAACGCGACGGCTAGCACTGGCGCAACCGCGCGCGATTGTGTATGCGCTCGGACCATGCAATCGAGCCTGACCATCCGCCGCCCCGACGACTGGCACCTGCACCTGCGCGACGGCGCGATGCTGGCCGCCGTCCTGCCAGAGAGCGCGCGCCACTTCGCCCGCGCCATCATCATGCCGAACCTCGTGCCGCCGGTCGTCACCGGCGTCCAAGCCCGCGCCTATCGCGACCGGATCATGGCCGCGCTGCCCGAGGGGATGGACTTCACCCCCCTGATGACGCTCTACCTGACGGAAGAAACCGACCCGGACGACGTGGCCGCCGCCCATGCCGAGGGACTGATTACGGCGGTCAAGCTCTACCCGGCTGGGGCCACCACCAATTCGGCCTCCGGCGTGCGCGATTTCGACCGCGTGCGCGGCGTGCTGGAGAAGATGGCCGAGGTCGGTCTGCCGCTCTGCGTGCATGGCGAGGTGACCGACCCAGAGGTGGACATCTTCGACCGCGAGGCGGCGTTTATCGACCGCGTGCTCGATCCCATCCGCCGCGCCACACCGGGGCTGCGCGTAGTGATGGAGCATGTGACCACCTCGGATGCCGTGGCCTATGTCACATCTCAGGACCGCGACCTCGCCGCCACGATCACCACCCATCACCTCGTCATCAACCGCAACCACATGCTAGTGGGCGGCATCAAACCACATTACTACTGCCTGCCCGTGGCCAAGCGTGAGGACCACCGCCTCGCCCTGCGCGCTGCCGCCACTTCGGGCGACGCACGGTTTTTCCTCGGCACCGACAGTGCGCCCCATACCGACCCGTTGAAGGAAAGCGCCTGCGGCTGCGCCGGCTGCTTTACCGCGACGAACACGCTCTCGATCCTCGCCCACGTGTTCCAAGAGGAGGGCGCGCTCGACCGGCTCGAAGGCTTCACGTCACTCAACGGCCCAGCCTTCTACGGCCTGCCCCCGAACGAGGCGCGGATCACCTTGACCAAGGGCGATCCGGTCCCCTACCCCGACAAGATTGACACCGGCGACGGCCCCGTCACCGTCTTCGACGCCGGCTTTCCGCTCCATTGGCGGGTGGACTGAGCTTCATCTTGCCCGAAATATCCTCGCCGGAGGCATCATAGTTCTTCGGCACACCGCCCAGACCCAAGGACCACGCCATGATCCCCGCCACCGACCCCCCAAAGGATGAAATTGCCCGCCTCACCGCCCGCATGCTGCTGGAGATCGGCGCTGTGCATTTCAACGCGGACACCCCCTTCACGCTGGCCTCGGGGCTTCCCTCGCCGACCTATATCGACTGCCGCAAGCTCATCTCCTTCCCACGCATCCGCAGCACCTTGATGGATTTCCTCAGCATAACCGTGATGCGCGAGGCCGGATTCGAGGCGTTCGACAACGTCGCCGGCGGCGAGACGGCGGGCATCCCCTTCGCCGCGCTGGTGGCCGAGCGCATGGCCCTGCCGATGACCTATGTCCGCAAGAAGCCCAAGGGCTACGGTCGCAACGCCCGCATCGAAGGCACCATGGCCGAGGGTCAGCGCGTGCTGCTGGTCGAGGACCTCACCACCGATGGCGGCTCCAAGCTCAGCTTCGTCGATGCCATCCGCGAGACCGGGGCCACCTGCGCGCACACGGCGGTGATCTTCTACTACGGCATCTTCCCCGAGACCGAGCGCACCCTCGGCGATCACGGCGTGGCGCTCCACCACCTCTGCACATGGTGGGACGTGCTGGCCGAGGCGCGCGCGCAGGGAGCCATTGCCGCCGCGACACTCGACGAGGTCGAGGCGTTTCTGCACGCACCCCGTAAGTGGCAGGAAGCAAACAAGAAATAAATTCACGCCCAAGAGCGGTGGATAACCCACCACTCGAATCGAAATTCCACTCCAGATATGGTAGAGTAACCGCGTAACACCACAGGATGCGGGACAGGACGTCGCGCGGCTGAGGTCTCGGCCCCCTTATCCCCGCTATCGTCCACAGCTTTGTCCATGTGGCGCGAACCTTGGCTTTGGCGTAGAACACGCGAACGCCGGACATCACGAAGAACGAGGGCAGTACGGGCATGAACGAGGTCAGCGTATTCAATCCCACCGGGGCAGGGATCGAGGCCGCCGACAGTGTGCCCCATTCCATCGAGGCCGAGCAGCAGCTTCTCGGCGCGATCCTGACCAACAACGACATCTACGACCGCGTGGCCGCCATCATCGGCCCGCAGCATTTTTACGATCCCGTCCATGCCCGTATCTTCGAGACTGCGGCGGCGCGCATCACCCGCAACGCGCTTGCCTCGCCGGTGACACTGCGCGCCTTCCTCGAAGAAGATGACGGGCTCAAGGAACTCGGCGGTCCCGCCTACCTCGTCAATCTCGCGGGGGCTGCGATCTCAACCTACGCTGCGCGTGACTACGCGCAGATGATTTATGATCTCGCCATCCGCCGCGAGCTGATCGCATTGGGTCACGACATCGCCGCCCGTGCCGCTCGCGTCGAGATCGGCAGCGAGCCGGGCGACCAGATCGTCGATGCCGAACAGAAGCTCTACCAACTCGCCGAACAGGGCAAGTCGGAGAGCGGATTCCAGAGCTTTCTCAAGGCGGTCAAGGATGCCGTCGACGTCGCCAACGCCGCCTACCAGCGCGACGGTGGCCTCGCGGGGCTCGCCACCGAGCTTCACGACATGGACAGCAAGCTCGGCGGCTTGCATCGCTCGGACCTTCTGATCCTCGCCGGGCGACCCTCGATGGGCAAGACCTCGCTCGCTACCAACATCGCCTTCAACATCGCTCGCGCCTACCGCAAGGGCACGCTCCCTGACGGGACGCAGGGCACCGTGGATGGCGGCGTGGTGGGCTTCTTCTCACTCGAAATGTCGGCCGAACAGCTCGCCAGTCGCATCCTGTCCGAAGCCGCAGAAATTCCCTCGCATAAAATCCGCCGCGGTGACATGGACGAGGGCGAGTTCCGCCGCTTCGTCGAGGCCGCCAAGGCACTCGAATCCTGCCCGCTCTTCATCGACGACACCGCCGCGCTGCCGATCAGCCAGATCGCCGCACGCGCGCGGCGGCTCAAGCGCACCCACGGGCTCGACCTGTTGATCGTGGACTATCTCCAGCTCGTGCGCGGCACTGCCGAGAACCGGGTGCAGGAGATCGGCGAGATCTCGATGGGCCTAAAGGCCATCGCCAAGGAACTCGATATCCCGGTGCTCGCGCTCTCGCAGCTCTCGCGCCAGGTGGAAAGCCGCGAGGACAAGCGACCGCAGCTCTCGGACCTGCGCGAATCGGGCTCGATCGAGCAGGATGCCGACGTGGTGATGTTCGTCTTTCGCGAGGTCTATTACAAAGAACGCGAGAAACCGGGCGACCACGAGCTTGAAAAAATGGCCGACTGGCAAGAGGCAATGGCCCGGCTCGAAGGCAAGGCCGAGGTCATCATCGGCAAGCAGCGCCACGGCCCCATCGGCACGGTGGAGCTCAGCTTCGAGGACCAGTTCACGCGCTTCGGAAACCTCGTGAAACCGTGGCAGCAAGGTGCGGGCGGGGATTTCTAGCAGACAGGCCGAGACTCCGGACCGAGCGGCGCGATTGGCCCGGTTCGGACGGACAGGACGTTCCCCCGCGCGAAGCAAAGGCGTGCTTGCACGCCGCCAGCCTCACCCCGCCGCACCGCTACACCGAAGCGCGCCAGGCATCCCCTCTTCGATCCCGCCGATCAGCGCAGCGTCGTGCCCGGCGGCGCGCAGCCGCGCCACCAGTTCGTTGGCGTGCCCGGCCTCCACCGCGGCCAGCAGTCCCCCCGCCGTTTGCGGATCGTGCAGCAGCGCCTCTCGCGCCGTCTCGCCCAGCCCGGCCACGGGGGCCGCGCGCCGGTTGGCCGCCCAGATGGTCGAGCGCACCCCACGCGCGGCCAGCGCCTCGGCCCCCGGCAATATCGGCACCGCGTCCGCATCGATCCACGCTGCCACGCGCGACTCCAGGCAGATGTTGCGCAGGTGCCCTGCCAACCCGAAGCCCGTCACATCCGTCATCGCCCGCGCCCGCACGAGGATTGCCGCGGCATCGCCCTGCGGCACCGCCAGCCGCGCGAACAGCGCCACGATATCGCGGCCCTCCGCCTCTCCGCGCATCTCGGCGGCCAGCAGCGTGCCGGACCCGATCGGTCGCGTCAGGATCAGCGCGTCGCCAGGTCGCGCGCCCCCGAGCGTGATCGCCGCGCCCTCGACGATCCCGGTGAGCGAAAACCCGATGCTCGCCTCCGCCCCCATGCTCGAATGGCCGCCGACAATCTCAACCCCTGCGGGATTCAGCGCCGCGCGCGCGCCTGCCATGATATCGGCCATGCTGCGAGCCTGCAATGCCTCGCTCATCCGCGGCAGCGTCACCGACACAAGCGCCGCCTGCGGGCGCGCGCCCATCGCCCAGATATCTCCCAGCGCATGCAGCGCCGCAATCTGCGCCATCAGCCCGTGATCCTGGGTAAAGGCGCGCAGATGATCGGTACTCAGCACCTGACCCACGCCCCCGGTCTCAATTACCGCCGCATCGTCGCCCGGGCCCACGATCGCGTCACGCAGCACCGCTGGCGCCACCTTGGCCCCGCAGCCGCCGCACATCGGCTCATGGCCCTCTTCGTCCGACAATGCGCGGTCGCGCGGGGGCGGTTCTTTCCGCATCTCCGGCAACGGGTCGAACTTGCCCATGAAGGCGCGGTCGATCCGGTCCTTCCAGCGCCACAGAAGTCGCCCGGAAAAGGCGATCCCCAACTTCTCGGCCACCGCCCTTTGCTCGCCCAGCGACACCAGCTTGAGATAGTCGCGCTGCGGATGAAACGACCGCGTCGTCCCGCCGGAGAGCACCGCGCGCAGGTTGTCGCGCAGCACCGGCGCCGCGCGCACCGCAAAGACTCCGGCCTTGGGCCGCGGCGCGTTTGAGTGATGCGCACAATCGCCTACGGCGAAAAGCGCTTCCTCCCCCTCAACCCGCAGATCGGGAGCGACGCGCACGAACCCGCCCTCCGTCACCGGCAGGCCGGTTTCCGCCAGCCAATCATGCGCCCGCGCCCCTGCCGCCCCGACCGTCAGGCGTGCGGGCACGCTCTCGCCGCCGTCCAGCACCACGGCCCCGGCCTGCACTTCCGCCACCTGCGCGCCCGTGCACACCCTCACCCCCATATCCGCCAGCGCCCGCATCAGCCGCGGACGCAGCACCGGCCCCTCCGGCGTGATCACGCGTGCACGTTCGATCAGGGTCACCTCGGCGCGTCCCACCACCTGCCGCAGCCGGTGCGCCATGGCCAACGCCACCTCGACCCCCGCGATACCGCCGCCGATCACCGCCGCCTCGGGGGCCTGTCGCCCCGCCGCCACATCGGCCACGAACGCCTCCCAGCGCGCGGCAAAGGGACCGAGCGGCTTGACGGCCACGCCGTGTTCCGAAAATCCTGGCAGGGTCGGCATCCGCGCATGCACGCCCACATCGACCGAAGCCACGTCATAGCCGATCTCGCGCCCGTCCCCGAGCGTGATCCGCCGCGCCTCCGCGTCGATGCCGCACACTGCGCCCACGACCAGCCGCGCGCCCGCGAAGCGCGCCAGCCGCACGAGGTCGATCTCCAGGTCGCGCTGCCGGTAATGGCCGGCCACCATCCCCGGCAGCATCCCCGAATAGGGAGCCACGGGGTTCGGGTCGATCACAGTCAGCCGCGCTCCCGGCAGCGGATCCATCCCCCACATGCGCAGCACCAGTGCATGGGCGTGCCCGCCCCCCACGAGAACGAGGTCGCGGCTCAGCGGCACGGGTTGGGGCATCATCGCGACGTCTCTCCTGCTTGACGCCCGAGCCATAGGCCAGATTGCCGCCGTGCGAAAGCGGCAGCTTGGCGCAGGCGCGCCCCGTTCAAAACGGAAAGAAAAACGGGATCACGAGGATTGCCACCGCCGCGTAAAGCAGGTTGAGCGGCAGGCCCACGACGAGGAAATCGCGGAACTTGTAACCCCCCGCGCCATAAACGAAGGTGTTGGTCTGATAGCCGATCGGCGTGGCGAAACTCGCCGAGGCGGCGAACATCACCGTGATGATGAACGGGCGCGGGTCATAACCCAGCTCAAGCGCCAGTGCGATCGCGATGGGCCCCACGAGGATCGCCACCGCGTTGTTGGTCACCATCTCGGTCAGCAAGTTGGTCAACAAATAGACCGCCGCCAGCACCGCCAGCGGTCCCAAGCCCTGCATAAGCCCCACCATCGACTCGACGATGACTTTCGCCGCCCCCGTCTCCTGCAGCCCGAGGCTCATCCCCAGCATGCCAAAGATCAGGAACAGGATCGGCCAGTCGATCGCCTCGAACGCCTCGTCGGCCTCGACACAGCCGGTCATCATCACCACCACCGCCCCGATCACAGCCAGTCCGGCGATGGGCATCACGCCCAGCGCGGCGAGGATCATCACCGCCGCGATGGTGACGATGGCGATGGGGGCCTTCGAACGGCGCATCGCCTGATCGGCGGGCTCGGTAAGGTTGACGATGCCGCCATCCTCCATCAGCCGCCGCAGCCCCTCGGGCGGCCCCTCAAGCAGAACGGTATCGGCGAATTGCAGACGCACCTCCGGCAAGTCACGGCTTATGTTCTGCTCCTGCCGGTGCACGGCCATCAGGTAGACGCCGTACTTGCGCCGCAGCTTGAGATCCTTGATGGGCCGCCCGCGCAAATGCGAGTGGGGCCCGACGCTTGCCTCCATCGTCACAGTCCGCTCGGCAGTGACGGGCTCGAAGCCACTATCATCCATGCCGCGAAACTCGATCTCACCGTTCTCCTTCAGCCCGAGTATCTCGCCGGTATCGGTCTTGATCACCACCCGGTCACCGGATTCCAGCGTCAGGTCACGCAGGTGGCGGCGCATCGAAACCTCGCCACGCACCACGTCGAGAATGCGCGCTCCCGCCCGGTTGAATGGCAAATCCTCCAGCTTCTTGCCGATATAGCGCGACTCGTGTGGGATAAGCAGCCGGGCGAGGAACTTGCGCTTGCCCTCCTGTCCCAGCGCGCTCGCAAGCGACGACCGGTCCGGCAACAGGAACCTCCCGGCAAAGGCCATGTAAACCACCCCCACCGTGGCCAGTACCAGTCCCGGCAACGTCATCTCGAACATGGTGAGCGCCGGCTGACCCGCATCGCGCGCCACCCCGCTCATCAGGATGTTGGTAGAGGTGCCCACCAGCGTCAGCGTACCACCGAAGATCGCCGCGTAGCTCAGAGGAATGAGCAGCCGCGACGAGCTAACGCCCAGCGACGTGCCCACCGAGATCATTACCGGCGTCAGCAGGATCACCACCGGCGTGTTGTTCATGAATGCCGAGGCCATCATCGAGGCCGCCATCATCAGAAACAGCGCCCGCAGGTAGGATCCGCGCGCTTGCGCGCGCAGCCATCCGCCGATAATTTCAAGAACACCCGTGCGTTCCAGTGCCGCGGAGATGACGAACATCATCGCGATGGTGATCGGCGCCTCCGAGCCGAACACCTTCAGGAACGCCTCGGTCTCTATAATGCCAGTGGCCAACAGCACCGCAGACGCGCCCAGCGCCGTCACCGATGGCGGGAACACCTCCTTGAAGAAACACACGAAGACCCCGAGCAATAGCAGCAGAACGAATATCTGATCGGGGCTCATGGGCGGCACTTTCCTCATCGGGAATGCAGGCTGACCTCATCGGGAATGCAGGCTGACGCGCAGTAACAGCAGGACGCCCCCCGATTTCAACAGCTAATTGCGCAGCGCCGCCACCGCCGCAAGACCCTTGCCTTCATCTTCCCCAAATATTCCCGGGGGAAGTACCCCCACTCTTCGCTCAATGAAGCGTGAACTCGCCGGTCACGTTGCGCCACTCGCCCGGCGCGATCAGCTTGCGATGAGAAAAGCGCACCGAATGCAGCGGCCCCTCGATCTCGCGCTGCCAGAACTCGATGAAATCGAAAAGCTTCGGGTGATCGGGGGCAAGATCGTAATCCTGCCACAGGTAGCTGTTGAGCACGTTCCGATAATCCGGCATCCGGTAGAAGAATTCCGCCGTGGTCAGCCCGTAGCCCTTCAGCAACATTTCCGTCTCGGTCATCTCCATTTTCTGCTCCTGTCTTTGCCTGACCGGATCAGTTTGCCATGAAGGAATTACTTTTCAATAAAAACAGTGTGTTATCACTCTTGATCAGTGGCTGCCACGCGCCCCGCCCCTGCGCCATTGCACCCCATATCGTGGCTCTGATATAGACGGAGGGGCAAGATATAGCGCATGTCACAGGACGGTCAAAAACGTGAGCGATACGCCTCAACCCCCTGAAAACCCAGACGAAACGACGCCAACGGCCTCCGGTCCGCAGGTCTCGATCACCCACGAGATGAAGACCTCCTATCTCGATTACGCGATGAGCGTGATCGTGAGCCGCGCCATTCCCGATTTGCGTGACGGTCTAAAACCTGTGCACCGGCGCATCCTCTACGCCATGCACGAGGGCGGTAACACTCACGACAAACCCTATCGCAAGTCCGCCCGCGCGGTCGGCGACGTGATGGGTAAATACCACCCCCACGGCGATAGCGCGATCTATGACGCGCTGGTGCGCATGGCGCAGGACTTCTCGATGTCCCTGCCGCTCCTCGACGGACAGGGCAACTTCGGCTCCATGGACGGCGATAACGCCGCGGCCATGCGCTACACCGAGGTGCGCATGGACAAGCCCGCCGCTTTCCTTCTCGCCGATATCGAGAAGGAGACCGTCGATTTCCAGGATAATTACGACGGCAAGGACCGCGAGCCGACGGTTCTGCCCGCGCGTTTCCCGAACATGCTGGTCAATGGCGCGGGCGGCATCGCCGTCGGCATGGCCACCAACATTCCGCCGCACAACCTGGGCGAGGTGATCGACGCCACGCTGGCACTGATCGAGGATCCGGATCTGGGCAGCGAGGATCTCATTCAATACGTCCCCGGCCCCGATTTCCCGACCGGCGGGCTGATGCTGGGCCGCTCCGGCGCGCGAAAGGCCTATCTGGAAGGGCGCGGCAGCGTCATCATCCGCGCCAAGACCCGGGTGGAGGAACTGCGCAAGGACCGATACGCCATCGTCATCGACGAAATCCCCTACCAGGTGAACAAGGCCACGATGATCGAGCGGATCGCCGAAGCTGCCCGTGAAAAGCGGATCGAGGGCATCGCCCATGTCCAGGACGAGAGCGACCGCAACGGCGTCCGCGTGGTGGTCGAGTTGAAGCGCGACGCCACCCCCGACGTGGTGCTCAACCAGCTTTACCGCTTCACACCGATGCAGACCTCGTTCGGCTGCAACATGCTGGCATTGAACGGCGGCAGGCCCGAGCAACTGACCCTGCACCGCTTCCTGTCGCTGTTCGTCATGTTCCGCGAGGAGGTGGTCGCGCGGCGCACCGCACACGACTTGCGTAAGGCGCGTGAACGGGCGCATGTGCTCTGCGGTCTCGCCGTCGCCGTATCGAACGTGGACGAGGTGGTGGCCACGATCCGCGCCTCTGCCGACGCCGCCGAGGCAAGGCAAAAGCTGATGGAACGGCGCTGGCCGGCGGGCGACATCCTCGAATATATCGCCCTCATCGACGACCCCACCCACCGCGCCAACGAGGACGGCACCTACAACCTCAGCGAAACGCAGGCCCGCGCCATCCTCGACCTGCGCCTGCAACGCCTGACACAGCTTGGCGTGCGCGAGGTCACCGACGAGTTGCAGGAGCTTGCCGGCAAGATCAAGGACTACCTCGCCATCCTCGCCTCGCGCGAACGGATCATGCAGATCATCTCGGACGAGCTGCGCGAGGTGCGCGAACAATTCGCCGTGCCGCGCCGCACCGAGATCGTGGACTGGTCCGGCGACATGGAAGACGAGGACCTCATCGAGCGCGAGGACATGGTCGTGACCATCACCCAAGGCGGCTATGTAAAGCGCACTGCGCTGGCGGATTTCCGCGCGCAGAAACGCGGTGGCAAGGGTCTGTCGAGCATGGCAACCAAGGACGAGGACGTTGTCACCTCGCTCTTCGTCGCCAACACCCACACGCCGCTTCTGGTCTTCACCACCGACGGCATGGCCTACAAGCTCAAGACTTGGCGCCTGCCGCTAGGGTCGCGCACCTCGCGCGGAAAGGCGATCGTCAACATCCTGCCTATCCCCACAGGCGTCTCGATCGCCGCGATCATGCCGGTGGATCGCACCGAGGAGGAATGGGACGACCTTCAGATCGTGTTCGCTACCTCTGCGGGCGACGTGCGGCGCAATGCGCTCAGCGATTTCACCAACGTGAAACGCAACGGCAAGATCGCTATGGACCTGCCCGAGGGCGTCGAACTGGTCAACGCGCGCATCTGCACCCCCGATGACGACGTGATGCTGGTCACCGATTCGGGTCGCGCGATCCGGTTTCCCGTCACCGATGTGCGCGTCTTCAAGGGCCGCAAATCCACCGGCGTGCGTGGCATCCGCCTCGCTGACGGGGACCGCGTGGTGTCGATGTCCGTGATACGGCATTTCGAGGCCACAGCGGACGAGCGCGCCGCCTATCTCAAGATGCGCCGCGCCGCCGCAGGGGCTCCCGATGACGAGACGGGCGAGGACGAGGGCGATGCCGGGGCGGCGATCGACGCCACCCGCTTCGCTGAAATGCAAGCGGCCGAGAACCTGATCCTGACGATCACCGCACGTGGCACCGGCAAGCTGTCATCGAGCCACGACTACCCGGTACGCGGGCGCGGCGGCATGGGCGTGGCGGCCATCGACCGCGCCATGCGCGGCGGGCCTCTCGTCGCCTCCTTCCCGGTCAGCCCGGAGGATCAGATCATGCTCGCCACCTCCACCGGCCAATCCATCCGCGTGCCGGTCGAGGGCATATCCTTCCGGTCGCGCAGCGCGGGCGGCGTTCGGGTGTTCGACACCGGAAAGGGTGAGGAAGTGGTCTCGGTCGCGTGGATCGCCGACCGCGCCGAAGAGACCGATGAGGACGCGGATGCGGAGGACGCGCTCGGCTGAGGCCGGGCGCGCATTTTCCCTGAAACGGTCAGATTCCGGCCAGAATTCGCGGCAATTGTCACCACAGAGCTTTCGTTCTGGTTGCAAGTGACGTCCGGTTTCCCGCACACGGCAAGAAAGGCCCGACCGTCATGGACCAAGACCCCGCTCCCGGCGTCGATCAGATCGGCATCAACCTGCTGCGGATCGTCACCGGCACCTTCTTCATGGCGGTGGCTCTCGAGCTCGTCGATGGCTTCGACCCTGCGGTCCTGTTCCGGCCCATCCTCAGCCCTGCAATCAGCGGGGTGGCGGGCGCAACCACGCTTCTGGCGCTGGCGATCTGGTTCATGTTGGGTGCGGCCCTGCGGCTTGCCGCGCTGAGCCTTGCGCTCTTCGTGCTGGTCTCGAGCTTCACGACCAATTTCATCGTCGGCTCCGTCGAGGATTTGTCGGCCTTCTGGTATGATCTGACACTCTGCTGCGGCGTGCTGCTGAGCTATCTCACACTGGACGAGCGGCGTTTGCGCCGGGCCTCGGTGTTCTCGCACCACGCGCGAGTGCAGCGTATCGCGGCTCGGCGCCGCGTACGGCCACGCCGTGTAGCTCCGGACCCCGACACCAAGCCGGCCAAGCGCGATCGCCCCGTGCCCAGTGAAGAAATCAACATCTTCGCCGATATCCGGGGCTGAAACCGGAGTGGAATAGTGCTGCCTGGCTCGCTGCCATTCTGCTTATCCCGTCAGTCATTCACAGCCTCTCCCTCAGGGGCCTGTTCGATCCATTGCGCGAGTATGGTGCGCAAGAGAGCCACGTCGCGGGTCTCGATCGCCTCGGACAGCGACCGGAGCGCCTTGGCAAGCTCAATCTCCGAGAGGTGCCCCTCCTGCGCGCGCAGGATGCGTGGGTGCGGCGTGGTAAGCATATCCGAGCCGATGAGCAATTCCTCGTGCAACTTCTCGCCCGGGCGCAGCCCGGTCACGGCGATTTCGATATCGCCGTCAGGATTGGCCGCGTCGCGCAGGGTGAGCCCCGATGCCTCGATCATCCGCAGCGCGATGTCCCGCACGCGGATCGGTTCTCCCATGTCGAGCACGAACACATCGCCGCCGCGCGCAATGGTGCCCGCCAGCAACACCAGCCGCACCGCCTCGGGGATAGTCATGAAGTAGCGCGTGACATCCGGATGCGTGAGCGTGACAGGACCGCCCCGTGCGATCTGTTCTGAAAAAGTGGGAATCACCGATCCCGACGAGCCCAGCACGTTGCCAAAACGCACCATGGAAAATCGCGTGCGCGTGGCGCGGGTAGCGAGATCCTGCACGATCATCTCGGCGAACCGCTTGGAGGCGCCCATCACCGAGGTGGGGCGCACCGCCTTGTCCGTAGAAACGAGGATGAACCGCTCGACACCGGCATCAAGCGCGGCGCTGGCCACGGTTCGGGTGCCGATCACGTTGTTGCGCATCCCCTCAATGGCATTGGATTCCACCATCGGAACGTGCTTGTAGGCGGCAGCGTGGAGCACGACGTCGATCTTCTTGGCCTGCATCAGCACCGAGACGAGCGCCGGCTCGCAGACCGAGCCGAGGATGGGAACGATCTCGACCTCGGGGGCGAGGTCACGCAATTCGCGCTCGATCTGGAAAAGCGCGTGTTCTCCGTGGTCGAGCAAGATCAGCGTCTTCGGCGCGCAGGTCGCGATCTGGCGGCACAGTTCCGCGCCAATGGAGCCGCCCGCACCGGTCACGAGGACGCGTCGCCCAGCATAAGCGTCGGTGACGCCGGGCAACTCGTTTTCCAGCGCGTCACGACCCAGAAGGGTTGTCGGGTCGATGGGATGGCTCTCGTAGGGGGTTATCGCGCGGCCTGTTACCAGATCGGCGAAGGAGGGCAGCGCGTGCACCTCGCAGCCGGTAGCGGCAAGCCGGCGGGTGAGTCGCGTGCGCGCCGCCTCGCTCGCGCTGGGCATGGCGAGGATGATGCGCCCGATCCCGTGCCGCGCAACAAGCGCCTCGATCTCTTCGGGGCCATGCACACGCAGACCCGACACGATGATGCCCCGAAGCCGGGGCTCGTCATCGGCAAAGGCCACCGGGCGCAGCCGGTCATCACGCAACAGCGCGGCGGCAAGCTGCTGGCCGGTTTGCCCGGCCCCGTAGATCAGAACCGGCAGACGGCCTTCCGTGGTCACCGCCGAGGTATCGGGCCGGGACCGTCCAGAGGCGATCCGGGCCCGGATACGTCGCAGCACATTCAAAAGGCTCTCGGGCATGGCTGGGTCCGTCCTCGTGCGGCGGGGGATCGCTCGGCTCATGCCAAGGTAGGCCGACTGGTACTGTGACGGCAATGGTGTTCACCGCCCTGTGACGGATTGTGCGGGCTGGACGGGGCAATCTGCGGGAATGTCTTGCAGCAGTCGCACGGGATCGGACGAGATATGGAACTGATAAACCGCGTCATCGTGGCTCAAGGAGAAGCAACCTTGCCGCCAGCCATGAGATCATGAGATCGGCCGTGGCCTGCGCGCTCATCCTCCTGCGTGGCACCTGTTCGTGCAAAGCGGAGCGGCGCTTGAGCGAGACATATTGCGCCCAAACTGGGCCAAGGCATCGCTCTTTCAGGTGGTCGAAATCACGCGGGTGCGCGCCATCCCGCTCACACCCCCCACGCGGCGCATTTTCGATCCACCGTCTTGCGTGCAACGCCAAGCCGCCGCGCGGCCTCGGCCCGGTTGCCGCCGCAGGCGTCGAGAACGGCGAGGATGTGGCGCTGCTCGACCATCTCAAGCGTCTCGATGGCCTGCGCGCCGGTCACCCTGCCCTGCCCTTCGAACTCCGCCGGAAATTCCCCGAGGATCACCGACCGTTCAATCAGGTTGCGCAACTCGCGCACATTGCCGGGCCAGTCGTAGCGGGTGAGCTTCAGCAGCACCTGGTCGTTGAGCTCCAGCGCGGGCATCCCCAGCGCGGTGGCAAACTCGCTCATGAAGAGCGCGGCCAGCTCCGCTATGTCTTCTTTACGCTCGCGCAGGTTGGGCATTCCGACATTGACGATATTGATGCGGTGATACAGATCGTCACGGAACCGTCCCGCCGCCACCTCGACCGTCAGATCGGCATTGGTTGCGAACAGAAATCGCAGGTCTAGCGGCACCTCGCGCTCAGAGCCAATGGGCCGGATGCGCCGGTCCTCCAGCACCCGTAAGAGCGCCGCCTGCACTGCCATCGGAAGCTGCGCCACCTCGTCGAGAAGGAGTGTGCCGCCTTCGGCATGGAACAGCAGTCCATCCTTGTGCCGCGTACCATCTTCGATCACGCCGAACAGTTCCTCGGCGATGTGCCCCTCGGAGAAGGCAGCGCAATTAACCGCCACGAAGGGCTTGTCGGCGCGGTCAGAAAGGGCGTGGAGCGTGCGCGCGGCGATTTCCTTGCCAGTCCCGCTCGCCCCGGTAAACAGCACCGGCGTGGGCATCGGCCCGAGCCGCGCAAGCAGGTCCCGCACCTCGCGGATCGCTGGAGAATTACCCAACAGCCGCCCGCGCGCCGTGCCACCACCCCCCGACAGCTCGTGCCGCAGCAGGTAGTTGTCGCGCGCGAGATACTTGCGGTCCAACGCGCGCGCCACGGCGTTGAGTATCTGGTTGGCACGGAACGGCTTGAGTACGAAATCGGTAACGCCAGCGCGCAACGCCTTGATCGCCGTGTCGAGATCGGCATAGGCCGTCATCAGGATGGTCTCGGCAAAGAGCCCAACCCGGCGCTGTTCCTCCAGCCAGTCGAGCCCTGTCTTGTCGGGCATGACGTTATCGAGGATCACGAGGTCGAAATGCACCTGGTCGAGGATTTCCCCCGCCTCGGCGCAGGATCGCGCCAGCTCTACATGTCGGCAGCGGGGGCCGAGCGTCTTGGTCAGGAAGTTGCGCATCCCCGGCTCGTCATCGACGACGAGGATCGCGGCCCGCGCGAGGCTCTCGCCATAATCGTCGCGGGGGGTGTGCTTTCGGACGGCGGCACGGGTGCTCATTCGGGCGCTTCGCCCAACCTGACATTGTCGCCCGCGCGCGTCGCCTCGGCGGTATAGCCCAGTTCCGTGAGCACGGTCGGCGCGGCGGCGGCGATCACCCCGCAGGCCACAAAGGCGGCAAGCATCGCTTTCATCGGGTCGTCTCTCCTCTCACTTGGTGGCACGGCGCAGGTAGGTCACGAGGTCCTCACGGTCCTGCGCGGCGGTGATGCGCTGCATCGGCATCTTGCTCCCGGGGATATAGTGATCGGGGCCCAGGTCGAACAGCACGTCGATGGTCTCGTCCGTCCACACGATATCCGAATTGGCGAGCACAGGCGAGTAGGGATAGCCCGGCACGCTGCCCGCTTGCCGCCCGAATAGCCCGTGAAGGCTTGGCCCCGCCTTGCGCGAGGGCGGCGGGGTGAGCGCGTGGCAGATGGAGCATTTTCGCATGAACTGCCGCTCGCCATTCTCCATTTCCTCTGGCGGGCGCAGAAAGCTGTGCTCGGTCTCACCCGCCGGGTCAAACGTGTCGAGCATTGTCACCGGCCAGCCATAGGCCACATTGCTCAGCCCCCCAGCGTAGAGCATCTGTCCATCGCCCGAGAACGCCAGCGCCCAGACCGGGCCACGCGCCACCGCCTTGAAATCGCGGGCAATCGTCCAGGTCTCGGTGTCGATCACCATGATATAGCCCTGCCCGTCGCCGGCGGCGATCTGCCCGGTAGCAGCGTGGTGCTCGAGCGCCAGGATCGGCCGCCGGTCGAGGGTGAAATCGGCGATCACGTCGCCGGTCGCGGGGTTGATCACCCTGGTCACACCATCCACCGCACCATAGGCGATCCACGTCTCCCGCGGCCCAATCACCAGCTTGTTGATGCCGAACCCCTGATCGAGAAGGATGCGCGCGACCGGGTCAGCCTCGCGCCAATCCCAGACGCGCAGCGTGCCATCGGCGGAGGTGGAATAAAGCCGCGTTCCATCTGCGCCGAACGCCACATCTGTCACCGGCCCATCATGGCCGTCGAGAAACCGCGCCGCGCCTCCCGCCACCGGCCAGAGACCGATCGCCCCATCCCAGCTGGCCGAAGCGATCCACGTCATATCCGGCGAGACCGCCAGCCCGGCGATCTTTCCCTTGTGGCCCTTCAGACGACGACTCTTGCCTGTGTACCTGTCCCACGCGATGACATCGAAATCGTCGCCGCCCGAGACCAGCCCGACCTCGCCCAGTGGTGCCAACGCGATCACCGCCGCGTCGTGCCCTTCCAGCCAGTGGGGCTCTCGGCCCTGCCACAGTCCCACCGAGTTGTCGAAACTGGCCGACGCCACCGTACCACCGGGCAGGCTGGCCAGCCCCATGACCGGCCCGCCATGCCCTTTCAGCGTGGTAAACTCTTGCGCCACCGAGGGCGCCGCGGCCAAGAACCACAATCCGGCGATCAGCGTGCGCATGGCCTATTCTGCGGGATGCGTGGCCTTGTCGGGCGCAGGCGCGTGGCCTTTTTCCTGCAGTTCCTCGAGCCACAGCCCGTGGTGTTCGCGCGCCCATTGCTCCTCGACCTCGCCCGAGCCCATCGCGTCGAACGCGCCCTCCATGCCAACAGAACCGATATAGATATGCGCGAGGATGATGGCCGTCAGCGCGAAGGCCATGATCGTGTGCCAAAGCGTGGCGAACTGCATCTCCTCATGCGGCGCCAGCGTCTCGGGCAGCGCGCCATAGCCCACCGCCTGCGGCAGACCGGTATCGTTGAGGATCTGAAAGGTCTTGGCGAACATCGGCAACTCGAACGGAAAGAGCAGCGACAGCCCCGAGACCGAGATCGAAGCACCGAACACGATCACCGCCCAGAAGATCAGTTTCTGCCCGGCGTTGAACTTCTTCGCCGGCGGATGCACGCCCTTGGTGAAGATGCCGCCGCCCACAGCCAGCCATTTGAGGTCGGTGCGGTTGGGGATGTTGTGAAGCACCCACATGACGAACACCATCACAAGCCCCAGCATGAACGCCCAAGAGATGTTGTTGTGTACCCATTTCGAGCCGGCTGCGAGGGTCGAGAACGCCTCAAGCCCCAGCAGCGGAATGATGGCCATGCGACCAAAGAGCACCAGAAGCCCGGTGATTGCCAGCACCACGAAGGAGCCCGCCATCAGCCAGTGGCCGAACCGTTCAACCGCCTGAAAGCGCGTGACGGTGCGCCCGGTCTTCTCGCCATCGATACGGATGCGGCCGCGGATCAGATAGAACAGCACCAGCAGCGCCAGAGTGCCACCGAGAAGCCATGCGCCGTAGGTCGCCAGCGGCCCATTTCGGAATTGCAGCCACCACATGCCCGAATCCTGAATCAGCACGCGCGCTTCCGGTCCACCCGCGGACACTTTCACATCCTCGAGTCCATAGCGCAGCGCGCGCCACACCTCGGCATCCGAAGCCCCGCCCAGCGTCCCAAGCTGGCTGGCCATCCCGGCAGCACCTTCGGGGTTGCCGGTGGCGTTGCGGCGAAAGCTGCTGTCGACCTGCTCGCCGCGCTGGCGGGCGAGGATATCCTCGAGCGTCTGCGCGCCACCGGTCGCGGACCGATCGGGGGCGGATGTATCCGGCGTCTCCTGCGCCATCGCGGGCAGGGCGAGCAGGAAACACAAAGCCATGCTGAGTAGTGCGCGCATGATGTCCTCGATTGTTGTGCGGGAACCTGGTTTCCGTGGAGGAAACCGGATCGGAAACTTTTCAAGTTTCCGGTACCGACGGCCTGAGAGCCTTCCGGCACCGGTATCCGGCCGGGCGCGGCCCGGCCGGACAGGTTCTCGGGTCAGCCGCCCTTCTGCCCGTAGGCCGTGCCCCAGCCCCAGGCGCCCGAGCCAAAACCGCGCGCCACGACGCGTTCACGGTAGATCGCCGAGACCACGTCGCCATCGCCGGCCAGAAGCGCCTTGGTCGAGCACATCTCGGCGCAGATGGGCAGCTTGCCCTCGGCGATCCGGTTGCGTCCGTACTTCTGGAACTCGGCCTGGCTGTGGTTCTCTTCGGGGCCGCCGGCGCAGAAGGTGCATTTGTCCATCTTGCCGCGGGATCCGAAATTGCCCGCTTGCGGATACTGCGGCGCGCCAAAGGGGCACGCGTAGAAGCAGTACCCGCAGCCAATGCACAGGTCCTTGGAGTGGAGTACCACACCGTCCTCGTTCTGGTAGAAGCAATCCACCGGGCAGACGGCCATGCATGGCGCGTCGGAACAGTGCATGCACGCGACCGAGATCGAGCGTTCGCCCGGCGTGCCGTCGTTGATCGTCACCACCTTGCGGCGGTTGATCCCCCACGGCACCTCGTGCTCGTTCTTGCAGGCGGTGACGCAGGCGTTGCATTCGATGCAGCGTTCGGCATCACACAGAAACTTTGCTCTTGCCATGTCTCTATCTCCTTACGCTGGCATGATCTTGCAGAGAGTACACTTGGTCTCCTGCATCTGGGTCACGCTGTCATAGCCATAGGTCTGGGCGGTGTTGCTGGCCTCGCCCAGCACGTAGGGGTCTGCCCCGTCGGGATAGTTCTCCCGCAGGTCGCGCCCTTCGAAATGACCGCCGAAGTGGAAGGGCATGAAGGCCACCCCCGCGCCCACCCGTTCGGTCACCATCGCCATGACCTTGACCTTGGCACCCTCGGCACCCTCGACCCAGACCTGTTCGCCGTCGCGCAGCCCCAGATCGTTGGCGTCGCGCGGGTTGATCTCGACGAACATGTCCTGCTGAAGCTCGGCCAGCCACGGGTTCGACCGCGTCTCGTCGCCGCCACCCTCGTATTCGACCAGACGGCCGGATGTGAGGATCATAGGATATTCCTTCGAGAAGTCGTTCTTCTGGATCGAAGCATAGAGGGTTGGCAGCCGGTAGGCGTGCCGATCCTCGTAAGTGGGGTAATCCGCCACCAAGTCGCGCCGCGGCGTATAAAGCGGCTCGCGGTGCAGCGGCACCGGGTCGGGGAAGGTCCACACCACCGCGCGGGCTTTGGCATTGCCGAACGGCGCGCATTCATGGGCGATGGCCACCCGCTGGATCCCACCCGAAAGGTCGGTCTTCCAGTTGGTGTTGGGTCCCGCGACGGCGTCGATCGCCGCGCGTTCCTCGTCGGTCAGCTCACTATCCCAGCCCAGGTCCATGAGCATCTGCATGGTGAATTCCGGATATCCGTCCTGGATATCGGAGCCCACCGAGTAGACGCCCTCGGCCAAGAGGTTGTCGCCGTCCCGCTCGACACCGAAGCGCGCGCGGAAGGTTAGGCCGCCCTCACTGACCGGCTTGGACATGTCATAAAGCACATGGGTGCCGGGATGTTTCATCTCCGGCGTGCCCCAGCACGGCCAGGGTAGGCCGTAGGTCTCGCCATCGGCGGGCCCGCCGACCGCGCGCAACGAGGTACGGTCGAAGGTGTGCTGATTGGCCATGTGCAGCCGGAGCCGCTCGGGGCTCTGCCCGGTATAGCCGATCGTCCAGGTGCCGCGGTTGATTTCGCGCAGCGTGTCCTCGACATTCGGGGTCACGCCGTCATCCTCGATCTTGATGTTGCGGAAGAACCGGTCGTGGAAGCCGAACTTCTTGGCGAACAGCCCGATGATCTCGTGATCAGGCTTCGACTCGAAGAGCGGATCGACCACCTTCTCACGCCATTGCAGCGAGCGGTTGGACGCGGTGACCGAGCCATAGGTCTCGAACTGCGTCGCCGCGGGCAGCAGGTAGACCCCGTCGGTGCGGTCATGCATCACCGCCGACACGGTCGGATAGGGATCGACCACGACCAGCATGTCGAGCTGTTCCATCGCGGTCTTCATTTCCTTGCCGCGGGTCTGGCTGTTGGGCGCGTGGCCCCAGAGCACCATGGCGCGCACCTTGTTGGGGTTGTCCATGTTCTCGGGGTCTTCGAGCACGCCGTCGATCCAGCGACTCACCGGGATACCGGAGAGGTTCTGGAGCGATTGATCCTTGCCGTCCTTGGCCTTGATCGTGGCGAACCGCCCGGCAAGCCACTCGGGGTCTTCGCCCCAGACGCGCGCCCAATGGGCCCAGGCCCCGGCGCTCAGCCCGTAATAGGCCGGTAGAGTGTGGCTCAGCACGCCGAGGTCGGTCGCGCCCTGCACGTTGTCATGGCCGCGGAAGATATTGGTGCCGCCGCCCGCAACGCCCATGTTGCCGAGCGCCAGTTGCAGGATGCAGTAGGCACGGGTGTTGTTGTTGCCGTTGGTGTGCTGCGTGCCACCCATGCACCAGATCACGGTGCCGGGACGGCTGTTGGCCAGCGTCCGCGCCACGCGGCGAAGCTGCGACCCCGGTGCCCCGGTCACACGCTCGACCTCCTCGGGCGTCCACCCTTTCACCTCGTCGCGGATCTGGTCCATCCCCCAGACACGGGTGCGGATGAATTCCTTGTCCTCCCAGCCGTTCTCGAAGATGTGCCACAGGATGCCCCAGACCAGCGCCACGTCGGTGCCGGGACGGAAGCGCACGTATTCGTCGGCATGGGCCGCAGTGCGGGTGAAACGCGGGTCGCATACGATGAGCGGCGCGTTGTTCTCTTCCTTGGCCTTCAGCACGTGCAGCAGCGAGACGGGATGCGCCTCCGCCGGGTTGCCGCCAATGATGAAGATGGCCTTGGAATTGTGAATGTCGTTGTAGCTGTTGGTCATGGCGCCGTAGCCCCATGTGTTCGCAACGCCCGCGACGGTAGTCGAGTGACAGATGCGCGCCTGATGGTCCACGTTGTTGCTGCCCCAATAGGCCGCGAACTTGCGGAACAGGTAGGCCTGTTCGTTACTGTGCTTGGCCGAGCCCAGCCAGTAGACGCTGTCTGGCCCACTTTCCTCGCGGATCTGCATCATGCCATCGCCGATCTCGTTGATCGCCTGCTCCCAGCTGATGCGCTTCCACTCGCCGCCCTCTTTCTTCATCGGGTACTTGAGGCGGCGCTCGCCATGCGCGTGCTCGCGCACCGACGCGCCCTTGGCGCAATGCGCGCCGAGGTTGAAGGGGCTGTCCCAGCCGGGCTCCTGGCCCGTCCAGACGCCGTCCTGCACCTCGGCCACGACCGTGCACCCCACCGAGCAATGGGTGCAGACGGATTTCACCGTCTTCACCGCCTCTTTGGCGGCGCTCTGGGCGTTGGCGCGGGTAACGGTGCCACCCAAGGCCCCCACTGCGGCAAGGCCACCGATGGCCAGGCCGCTGCCGCGCAGGAACGCGCGGCGATCGACGGATTTGCCGCCGACCTCGGACAGGATACTGGTCCGCTGGGGGCGTCGCGCAACCCCGTTGGTCTTTTTCCTAAGCATGTTTCTCTCTCCTCCCTGGGCCTGGATTCAGGCTGGGTACTGCGGTTTCCACTGACGGTCGGGCGTCACGCAACCAGTCGTCAGCGGCGGTTTACGGCGTCCGGGGGTCAGAACCGGGCGCTGTCGTAATAAGCGCGGGTATGCGCCGTGTCCTGCATCCGGTCGGATGACAGGTCGGGCTCTGCGGCCTCGGCCTTGCTGCCGGTCACGGCCGTGGCCACGGCGACGGCCGGCGCGCCAGTGGCGGCAAGCCGGAGGAAATCGCGGCGGCTTGTGGCCTCCTCGGGTTTCCGTGTCATTCTAGGGTTCCTCCCCTCGTTGATGGCGGCACACGCCGCCGGTTGTTGCGTGGCTCACGCCCCGCTCATCCGAAAGCCCTCGGCCTCGATCTCCATGAACACCCGGCCGAGCGCGCCGACCGAGGCATAGAGAACAGAGGACTGGGCGCCCTCGAGATCCGTGAAAAAGTGCCCCGCCCAGGGGCTGATGTGACGTGCGAAGAACGTCCGTTGATCTTCGAGGCTGCCCGGCGCGCCAAAGCGACCCCGGATCAGCCCGGCCATCATCTCCATGAGCGAAGCGATATTATCCTCGGGCTCGTAGATGTTCTCGGCCCGCCGCATCCCGCGCGCAGCCATGTCACGGCGCAGACTGGCGAGCGGCTTCTCGTTGAGAAAGCCGGTGAGGTAATAGCTGGCGTAAGGCAGCAACTCGCCCCGCCCCAACCCGATGAAGAGCGCGTTGAATTCCGATTCCACCGCGCGCGGCGTGCTCACCTTCGCCACCCGCGCAAGCGCCGACACTGCCTGCCCCATCGCAGTGTCGTCGCCGCTCAGCGCAGCGGTCCGCTCCAGTAGCGCGGCATCGGCGGGGCGTGCCAGCAGCACGGCGAGGAAGTCGTAGAGATCAGCGCGCATGCGATCTTCTTCGGCGATCGCGGGCGCGGCTTCTGTGGTGTCCATAATGGCCTCTTGGTTGGTCATGCCTGCTCTCCGGCGTTGTCGGCATAGGCAAAGCGCATCCGCCGACGCGTCGACGGTTGCGATGCATCTTCCGCATCGGCATCGGCGGCCTCGGTCGGCACAGGCGCAGCCTGTTCACGGGCCTCCGCTTCCGGCGCGACCTCGGCCTCTGCCGCGGGCTCCGCCTCAGCCAGCGCCATCGGTTCGGGTGCCTCGCCCTCGGCCTCCGCGGCAGCCTCTGCCTGCCGGGCCATCTCCTGCACATGGGCGAGCATTCCCTTGCCCACCTGATAGGCAGTCTGCATTCCCTCGATCACGCAGGCGCTGTCGGTGAAATCCTCACCGTAATCCACCATCCCATCGAGATTGGCGAGCGCCGGGTTGCTCAGCCACAGCCGCCGAAGCGCCCGGCGGCGCAGGCGCTCGGGCACGGCCTTGGCCATGAAAGCCTGGAAATCGTCACCCGCCTCGAGCGTGTCGGGATCGGGCAGGCCCAGTTCCTCGCAAATCTCCGCGTCCGACTTGTCGGCCAGCGTGACCTCGCGCTCGGCTTCGGCCTGCTCGGAGGCGGCACGTTCCGCCGCCGCGTCCTCGGCGGCAACCCGCGCCTTGCGGCGCGACCAGAAATCTGCGGCCCCGGTCAATGCATCCTCTCCTTGCGGGCGCGCGACGGTGCGCGGTAGACATCCGTCGTCTGCGGGATACGCGCATCGCCGATCCCATCCTCCGATCCTGTCACCCGAACCCAATCGCGCTTGCGCTTCTTGAACGCCTCCTCGACGTGGTGCGCGGCGACGAAATCGCGGATCAGCGCGATCAACCCCTCGGGCATCGGCACCCGCTCCACCATCTCTTCGCCGGTGTCGCAGTAATCCTGCGCCTCGAAGGGCGAGGCAGTGACCAGCGTCACCTCGAAAGGCATCTGCCCGCCCTGAGCCGCCACCGGGCGCATAACGACGTAAACCGACGGAACCCGCGCGCGCAGCGCCTCAAGATAGGCATCGGTTTGCGTGTGGTGCAGATCGAGGGTCAGCGTGGCAGCGTGATACTCGACGACATCGCCGTCGCGGCGCAGTTCGCGCCATTCCGCGGGGCCCGCGCCGGGTAGCACAGCCACCGCACGCCAGTTCCACGGCACCCACCGCGTCACCCCCGGCGCACGCCGTACGACAACCCCGAGGGGCAGGAGCAATTGCTTGTCATGTGCGACGGCGGTCACGGCTGGCGATGTCCCCAATTGCTGGCCCTGCCAAGATTGGTGCAGTTTTTTGACCACGCAAAGCATTTTCTGTGCGCAACGGTCTACCGCGGCACGATCCCGGACATTTTGAACCACACCGCCACGGTAACCGTGCCGGATTGGACAGATTGACCGGATCGGCGTCAAAATGCTGCGCCGCCGCATGGCAAGATGCTGAAAACAAATGGAATCAATCAGGCTTACGAACCCGTGAAATTAGCCGCTCACGATCGTGCAGCGTGATTCGAATGGCTGTTTACGGCGACCTCGAATCATGTCTAAGCTTCTGCCTGATCCGCGCCAAACGCGCCTTTCCCGAAACCGAAACACCCGGGGGAAACATGCCCAAACGCTTGATATTATGCGACTGCTCCGGCTCTCAGGAGATCGACGCCGCGGCGCTTTCGCGGACTTCCGGGCTTGTGTGCTCTCGGATGCATAGTGCGCTGTGCACCGCCGAAACAGGGTCCGCCACCAAGGCCATCGCCGCCGCGGACGGCGACGAACCGATCATCTGCTGCACGCAGGAGCGCCGGGTCTTCGACGAGATTGCCGCCGATCTGGGCGTCGAGCCTCCCGCCTGCCTCGACCTGCGCGACCGCGCCGGGTGGACTGACGATCAGGCCCCGACGCTGCCCAAAATGTCCGCGCTCGTGGCCGAGGCCACCCTGCCCGCACGCCCCGACAAGAGTGTGGACGTCACCTCCGAGGGGCTGTGCCTAGTCATCGGTGAGGCCGAGGCGGCACTGTCAGCCGCCGAGCGGCTCGCGCCGATGCTGGCGGTCACGGTCCTTTTGACGGACGACAGCGCCCCGCCCGACAATCGCGATTTCGACACGATCAGCGCGCGCATCACGACGGCACAGGGTGCGCTCGGCGGCTTCCACCTCCGGCTCGACGAGTTGCGCCAGGTCAATCCCGGCGGACGCGGCGCGCTGGAATGGACCGCGCCGCGCAGCGGGGCAGAGACGACCTGCGACGTCATCATAGACCTCACTGGCGGCACCCCACTGTTTCCCGCCCCGGAAAAGCGTGAGGGCTATCTGCGCGCCGATCCCGGCAGCCTGCCAGCGGTGGCCGACGCGATCCTCGCCGCCTCGCAGCTTACCGGCACCTTCGAGAAGCCACTCTACGTGGCGGTCGAGCCGCTTCTCTGCGCGCATTCCCGCGCCGAGCAGACCGGTTGTACCAAGTGCCTCGACATCTGCCCCACCGGCGCGATCACACCTGCGGGAGAGCATGTCAGCGTTGATCCGATGGTCTGCGCGGGCTGCGGGGCCTGCGCCGCGCGCTGCCCATCGGGCGCGATCACCTATGACGCACCGCCGCCCGACATGATCCTACGCCGCATCCAGACGCTGGCCTCGGCCTATCGCCGCGCGGGCGGCGAAGCGCCACGGCTGCTGGTGCATGACGCAGACTTTGGCGCGGAGATGATCCGCCTCGCCGCACGCCATGGGCGCGGCCTGCCCGCCGACGTGATCCCGCTGGAAATGAGCGCGCTAGCAAGCTTCGGCCATGCCGAGATTCTCGCCGCCCTCGCCTCGGGCTTTGCCGAGGTCTCGGTGCTGCTGTCGCCCAGCACCGAGCGCGACGCGCCCGACGCCGAGCTGCCGCTTGCGCAGGCGATGGCGGGCGGCCACCCGATACGCCTTCTGGACCTCGCCGACCCCGACATGCTCTGCGACGCGCTCTACAATACCGAGGCTCCCGCGCCGCTCGCCGAGCCGGTCTTGCCGATGGGCAGCCGTCGGCAGGTGGCCCGGCTGGCCGCCCGCGCGCTCAACCCCGGGGCCGAGAGCCTGCCCCTGCCCGAGGGCGCACCCTATGGCGCAATTCTCGTCAATCAGGACGCCTGCACGCTGTGCCTCTCGTGCGTGTCGCTCTGTCCCTCAGGCGCGCTGCTGGACAACGAGGATCTGCCACAACTGCGCTTTCAGGAGGATGCCTGCCTGCAATGCGGCATCTGTGCCACGATCTGCCCGGAAAAGGCGATCACGCTGGAGCCGCGCATGAACGTGACCGAGGCCGCGCTCGGGCAGGTGGTGCTCAACGAGGAAGAGCCGTTTGCCTGCATCGAATGCGGTGCGCTCTTCGGCTCGAAATCGACCATTGAAAAGATCACCGAGAAGCTGGCGGGCAAGCATTCCATGTTCGGCACACCCGACGCCGCGCGCACGATCCAGATGTGCGAGAATTGCCGCATCAACGCACAGTTCGGTACGGCAGACAGCCCGTTCTCGTCGGGCGAGCGCCGGCGCCCGCGCACCACCGAGGATTACCTGTCGAACCGCAAGGTTCAGACGCCGAACCGCAAGGATCACTGAAATTGGATCGGCGCCCCCAGATCGGCGGGAGCGATGCCCGCCACATAGGCGAGGATCGCCTCGATCTCGCCCGGGCTCACCTCGACGGGCACGATGGCCGGCGGAAGGTGCTTGGCAAATCCCCCGGTGACGCCGGTGACCTGCGTGAAGGCAGGGTGCGGGTTGAGCGCGTAGAACGTCTGGAACCGCGCATCCCAGTCCGACAGCGTTCGCAGCGCCTGAAAGGATGGGGTCGAGCCGATACCGCCACCCCGGTCAGAAGCGACGACATGGCAGCGACCGCACTTGGCCTGCGCCACACGTCGCCCCAGCGCGGCGTCGCCATCGAAGCTTGGGGCCTCCTCCTCCATCGCGTCGGCCTCGGGCGGTGCAAAGGGCGCCGTGCCCGCCACCTCGTAGCTCGTGACCGTACGCCGCCCGATCTCCGAGGTCAGCCAATCCACGAAGCGCACCGCACCCGGATGATTGCCTCTGAGGCGAAGCCGCCATGTCTCACGGGTGCCCGTGAACACCGCGCGCCCCTCTTGCGTGCCGAGCGCCGCGTCGGCCGCGGCCTTGCCAGGCACAACCTCGATCCGAACGCCAGTCTTCAACGAGAAACGCGGCAACAGGTAATCGAGCAGCCCGCTTTCCACCAGCGACGCGGGCGCGGCGAGGCTGAACCGCTTGTCATCGGCCTGCGCCGCCAACGGCAAGACGACCGCCGTCACCAGCGCCAGCGCGCCGCAAAGGCACACGAATATCGGGACGAGACGAACCATACCGGAGCGTAGAAACAGGACTATATCCGCGTCAAGCGGACGATCAGAAGAAAGGAGACCGAGATGAGCGACGATTTCAATATGTCGATGCGCAAGTTTCTCAAGCAGGTGGGCGTCACCTCGCAACAGGCGATCGAGGAAGGGCTGCGCGCCAAGGGCGCAACTGCGGGCCAGGAATTCGAGGCCAAGGTGGTGCTGACCGTCGATGGGCTCGATGTCGAGCACGTGGTGACCGGAAAGATCAAGGGGCAGAATTGAAGTGGCGGTAACACGCGAGAGCGTCCTAGAGGCGCTGAAGCAGATCACCGACCCGGTCAGCGGGTCTGATATCGTGGCGGCGGGCGTGGTGCGCGCGCTCAATGTCGAGGGTGACGAGGTGCGCTTCGTGCTCGAGATCGACCCGGCCAAGGCCGAGACCTATGGTCCCGTGCGCGACGCCGCCGAACAGGCGGCGAAATCGGCGGGTGCGGGCAGCGTCTCGGCGGTTCTGACCGCACACTCGGCCAAGGAGCCGCCCGACCTCAAGCCCGCGAAGAAGGCCGAGCCCAAGGGCCCGCAACGCGTGCCTGGCGTCGACCACATAATCGCCATCGCCTCCGGCAAGGGGGGCGTGGGCAAATCCACCATCTCGGCCAATATCGCCTGCGCGCTCGCCGCCGAGGGGCGCCGGGTGGGCCTGCTCGACGCCGATGTCTATGGGCCGTCGCAGCCGCGCATGCTGGGCGTCTCGGGCCGCCCCGCGAGCCCTGACGGCAAGATCATCCTGCCGCTGCGAAACCACGGCGTCACCATGATGTCTATCGGCCTGATGGTAAACGAGGATCAGGCCGTGGTCTGGCGCGGACCCATGCTTATGGGTGCGCTGCAACAAATGCTGATGCAGGTGCAATGGGGCGCGCTCGACTGCCTGATCGTCGATCTGCCGCCGGGCACCGGCGACGTGTCCATGACGCTCGCACAAAAGACCGAAGTGGACGGCGCGATCATCGTCTCCACCCCGCAGGACGTGGCGCTTCTGGACGCGCGCAAGGGAATCGACATGTTCACCCAACTCAAGGTGCCGGTCTTGGGGCTGATCGAAAACATGAGTACGCATATCTGCTCCAATTGCGGGCACGAAGAGCACATCTTCGGCCATGGCGGCGTCAAGGCCGAGGCCGAGAAGATGGGCGTGCCGCTGCTGGCCGAGGTGCCGCTGCATCTCGATATCCGGGTGGCCTCGGATGGCGGCGCACCCATCGTTGTGACCAAGCCCGACAGCCCGCAGGCACAGGCGTTTCGGCAGGTGGCGCGCGATCTCGTCTCGCGCGGCGTGGCATGAGCGCACCCTCCTTTCCGCCGCTGATGTCGAGCCTCGCCGTCACCGGCGCGATATCACCCTTCGACAAGGCCCGCGCGATGGCCGCGCTAGGCTGCGACGCCGGGCTCATCGTGCACAACGTGACCGACAGGCAACTGGCAGCGGCGCTCGTGATGGCCCCCGAGGTGCCGCTGGCGCAGGCGATGGCGATGCTGCCCGCCTGCGGCATCGGCTTTCAGAACGCGCTCGGCGCGCTGGCCCCGCCAGAGGTGGCGGTGCATCTCGAATGGCCGGGCGGCATCCGGGTCAACGGCGCGCGCTGCGGGCGGCTGCGCGTGGCGGCAGGTGGTACCAACCCGGCCGCCCTGCCCGGCTGGCTCGTGGTGGGGCTGGACGTGCCGATTACCCCCGGCACGGATCGCCCGGGCGAAACCCCGGACGAGACCGCCCTGCTCGAAGAAGGTTGCGCCGAACTTGACCCTCTCATGCTGCTCGAGGCCTGGGCGCGGCACACGCTTGTCTGGATCACCCGCTGGGAGGACGAGGGCCCGCGCCCTCTTCACGCCGAATGGCGCGGCCTCGCCTGGGGCATGGGCGAGGCGGTCACGCTTGGTGGCCTAACCGGCACGTGGGTTGGTGTGGACGAGGATTTCGGTATGCTCATGCGCGAGGGTGACATCACCCATCTGATCCCCCTCACCTCGCTGCTGGAGGTCACACAATGAAACTCGCCCGCGCGATCCATTTCGACGAGAGCGACCTGCGCGTCTATCACAGCCCAGCACGCACCGGCGAATGGTGCATTTCCGGCGGCTTCGAATTCTCTAACTGGGGCGAGGGCGATCTGGTCGGCAAGGCGCGGCAGGCCTTCGCCAATGGCTGGCTCGGGGTCGAGACCTTCGGCCGCGCCACCTTCGTCGCGGTCACGCAGATCGAGCCGGACGAGGCCGAGGTCGTGACACGAGCGCTGGCGCAGCACTTCGTCGATGTCTACGGCGCGCCCGATATACAGGCCGCCCTGCCCGTGGCACGGGACGAGATCGCTCAGATGGCCGACCTGTGCGACGAGCACGCGCCCAACACGCTGCTCACCGTAATGCGCGAACTGTCAGAGGCCGGGGTGCACGAAAGCTTTAGCACCATCGCGCCGCAGGGGGCCGAACTCGATCTCGTGGCGGTGCACGGCTCGCTCGACGAATGAGGCGCGCCCGAAGGCGCGCCTCTTAACAATCACAGGCCCGGATAGATCGGGAAGCGCGCGCAGAGCGCCTCGACCTCAGCCTTGACCTTTTCCTCCACCGCGCCGTTGCCGTCCTCGCCATTCGCGGCGAGGCCATCCACCACCTCGATGATCCAGTCGGCGATCTGGCGGAATTCCGCCTCGCCGAAGCCCCGCGTCGTGCCCGCAGGGCTGCCGAGCCGGATGCCGCTCGTCACCGTCGGTTTTTCCGGGTCGAACGGCACGCCGTTCTTGTTGCAAGTGATGTGCGCGCGGCCCAGCGCCTTCTCGGTGGCGTTGCCCTTCACGCCCTTGGGCCGCAGGTCCACGAGCACGACATGCGTGTCGGTGCCATGCGTCACCGTATCCAGCCCGCCCTTGATGAGTTGGTCCGAAAGTGCCTGAGCATTGGCCACGACGGCTTGGATATAGCTCTTGAATTCCGGGCGCAGGGCCTCGCCGAAGGCCACTGCCTTGGCGGCGATCACATGCATCAGGGGTCCGCCCTGGATACCGGGGAAGATGGCCGAGTTGAACTTCTTGGCCAGCGCCTCGTCATCCGTCAGGATCATGCCCCCGCGCGGCCCGCGCAGCGTCTTGTGCGTGGTGGTGGTGGCCACATGCGCGTGCGGGAAGGGGCTGGGATGCTCGCCCGCCGCCACCAATCCTGCGAAATGCGCCATGTCCACGTGCAAATACGCGCCGACGCTGTCGGCGATCTCGCGCATCTTCGCAAAGTCGATCTGCCGCGGAATGGCCGAGCCGCCTGCGATGATGAGCTTGGGCTGATGCTCGGTGGCCAGCGCCTGCACCTGGTCGTAGTCGATCAGGTTGTCCTGCTTGCGCACGCCATACTGGATGGCGTTGAACCATTTACCCGACTGGTTGGGCGCCGCGCCATGCGTCAGGTGCCCGCCCGCATCGAGGCTCATCCCGAGGATGGTATCGCCCGGCTTCAGGAGCGCGGTGAATACACCCTGGTTGGCCTGGCTGCCGGAATTCGGCTGCACGTTGGCAAAGCCGCAGCCGAAAAGCTGGCAGGCCCGCTCGATGGCGAGGTTCTCGGCGATGTCCACGAACTGACAGCCGCCGTAATAGCGCCGCCCCGGATAGCCCTCGGCATACTTGTTGGTCATCACCGAGCCCTGCGCTTCCATCACCGCCGCCGAGACGATGTTCTCAGAGGCGATGAGCTCGATCTCGTCGCGCTGGCGACCGAGCTCCTGCTCTATCGCGCGGGAAATTTCGGGATCGCGCGAGGCCAGCGCCTCGGTAAAGAAGCCGCTATCGGCCACGGGCCGGATTCCGTCATGGGGCATGTGCTGTCCTCCGCCAGAAGATAACTTTCGCGATCACGTAGCCGAAAGGTGTCCCCAAGGAAAGATCGCAAAGCGACACATCCGCCCGCCACACCGGCATGGCTGGCCTTGGGGCGCGAATTGTGCTTCGATCCGCGCGCCAAAGCCGCGAGGAGTCCAGATGCGCCGCAAGATCGCCTTCGTCGCCAGCGACGTCCCCAGCGCCCAAACCGCACGCGCCGCCCTTGTCGCACGCTTCGGCGATGCACCCGAAGCGCGGGCCGACGTGATCGTGGCGCTGGGCGGGGACGGGTTCATGCTGCACACCATGCACCGCACGCAGGCGCTCGACACGCCCGTGTACGGAATGAATCGCGGTACAGTCGGCTTTCTGATGAACGACTATACCGAAACCGACCTGCCCGAGCGGCTCGCCAGTGCCGAGGAAGAGATCATCAACCCATTGGCCATGCGCGCCGAGGCCAATGACGGCACAGTGCACGAGGCGCTGGCCATCAACGAGGTATCGCTCTTGCGCGCCGGACCACAGGCGGCCAAGCTGCGCATCTCCATCGACGGGCGGTTGCGGTTGGAAGAGTTGATTTGCGACGGCGCGCTGGTGGCCACGCCCGCCGGCTCCACCGCCTACAATTATTCCGCCCACGGACCGATCCTGCCCATCGGCTCGGACGTACTGGCGCTCACCGCGGTGGCCGCGTTCCGTCCCCGACGCTGGCGCGGCGCGCTCTTGCCCAAGACAGCCTGCGTCCGCTTCGACGTGATCGACCCGGACAAGCGCCCGGTCATGGCGGATGCCGACAGCCGCTGGGTGGAAAGCGTGAACTGGGTGGAAATCCGCTCGCGCACCGATATCCGCCACCGCATCCTGTTCGATCCCGGCCACGGGCTGGAGGAACGGCTGCTGCGCGAACAATTTACCTAACTTGATCAGAATGACCCTTTTATCCACAGAAATAAGCCACAGACTTGCACAAAGCTGATCAGCAGAGGCCTGGCCATTAAAACGACAGGTCTGCATCGTGACTGCGCCCATAGGTCACCGCAACCAGGCTCTTAGCCGTCTCGGGGCGCGGCCCGCCGCGCAACAGCGCCCCGATGCCGCGAAATCCGTGAAAGGCACATCCAGATCAGCCCACGCCTGAATGAATCGGCGACGAATTTCCGTGCTCACCGTCCCGGTGAGCCGCAAATGCCGCGTGGCGCCCGCGCCCCGCGCCCCGCGCCTAGCCGGCGGAGACGTCGCCCACCACCTGATCGGTGAAAAAGCGATGGGCACCGGGTGGCTGCGGCACGTAACCGTCGGATGACGGATCGGGTATGGCACAGGCCAGACAAGCAAAAAATACATGGATATGAAGGCACACGATGTGTCTCCTCATGTGGAGACAGCTCCCCTGACAAGCGCGCGCACCCCTCCTTGTTATCGGATATCATCGGCACGCTATTGCTTGTCCTACCCCGACTTGCGCACCCTCGCTTGGCCTGCACTACGCAGGTGTGCCATGTCAGGGAAGGGAGGCACGATCATGCGGGTAATGAATGCCATCAGGATACTTCTGCTTGGAAGCCTGATCGTCGCGGGAATCGTCTTGTATCCGGAGCGGGATGGAAACAACCCCGATCCGGCCTCGGTAACCAGTCTCATCCCCAACCCCGTGACGGTAACGATCCTGACCGCGCGCTCGTCCTAAGACACGGCTCTTCTCCTGCCCGGCGCACCGGGCAAGCCGATCCCCCGCGCGGGTCCGCCCGCGCGGGGGAATTTCGTCAATCTTTTGCCAGGCCAATACTTTGCAGGGCACTCTTGATCTCGTCTAGGATCGCCGGATCGTCGATCGTGGCGGGCATCTTGTACTCCTGCCCGTCGGCGATACGTACCATGATCGCACGCAAGATCTTGCCCGAGCGGGTCTTGGGCAGGCGGTCCACCACCACAGCGAGCTTGAACGCCGCCACCGGCCCAATCTGGTCGCGAACGAGGCGGACGCATTCGCGCACGATCTCGTCATGGCCACGGTTGACGCCCTTGGTCAGGCACAGGAATCCCACCGGCGCCTGTCCCTTGAGCGGGTCGCTCGCCCCGATCACGGCGCATTCGGCCACGTCCGGATGGCTGGCCAGAACCTCCTCCATCGCGCCGGTGGACAGGCGATGCCCGGCCACGTTAATCACATCGTCGGTCCGCGCCATGATCCACAGATAGCCGTCCTCGTCCTTCATGCCTGCGTCGCCGGTCTCGTAATAGCCGGGGAAATGGTCGAGGTAGGATTTGCGATAGCGATCTTCGGCATTCCACAGCGTCGGCAGCGTGCCCGGCGGCAGCGGCAGCTTGATCGCGATAGCGCCCAGCGTGCCCGGCGGCACCTCGTGCCCGCCCTCATCGAGGATCTGCACGTCATAACCCGGCATCGCCACGGTGGGCGAGCCGATCTTGACGGGCATCGGCTCGCACCCTGCCGGGTTGCCGGCGATGGTCCAGCCCGTCTCGGTCTGCCACCAGTGGTCATAAACCGGCACGCCCATCTTGTCGGCGGCCCAGTTGATCGTGTCGGGGTCAGCGCGCTCGCCCGCGAGATAAAGCGCGCGCAGGCAGGAAATGTCGTATTTCGCCAGCTCTTTTGCCTCGGGGTCGTCGCGCTTGATCGCACGGAACGCCGTCGGCGCCGTGAAAAAGCTCTTTACGTTGTGCTCGGAGATCACCCGCCAGAAGGTGCCCGCATCGGGCGTGCCCACCGGCTTGCCCTCGAACACGACGGTGGTGTTGCCGTGAATGAGCGGCCCGTAACAGATATAGCTGTGCCCTACGACCCAGCCCACATCCGACGCCGCCCAGAACACCTCGCCAGGGTTCACGTCATAGATGTTCTTCATTGTCCAGTTGAGCGCCACGAGGTGCCCACCAGTGTGGCGCACCACGCCCTTTGGCTGCCCGGTGGTGCCAGAGGTGTAGAGGATGTAGGCAGGGTGGTTGCCCTCGACGGGCAAGCATTCGGCGGGCTCGACCCCGTATTGAAAGGCGTGCCAGTCCAGATCGCGCCCCGGTTCGAGATGGGCAACCTCCTCCTCGCGCTGAAAGATCACGCAAAACTCGGGCTTGTGGCGCGCCTGCTGGATGGCGCCATCCAGTAGTGGCTTATACTGCACCACCCGGCCCGGCTCGATTCCGCAGGAGGCGGCGATGATCGCCTTGGGTGCGCAATCATCGATCCGCACCGCCAGCTCGTGCGCGGCAAACCCGCCGAACACCACCGAATGTACCGCGCCGATCCGCGCGCAGGCCAGCATCGCCTCCAGCGCCTCGGGCACCATCGGCATGTAGATGATAACGCGGTCGCCCTTCTCCACGCCGCGCGCACGCAAGGCACCGGCCAGCCGCGCCACCCGCGAGCGCAGTTGCGCATAGCTGATCTTTTGCTTGATGCCGGTCACGGGACTGTCATGGATGATCGCCGCCTGCGCGCCGCGCCCGGCCTCGACATGGCGATCCACCGCATTCCAGCAGGTATTCACCAGCCCGTCACTGAACCATTCATAGAGCGGGGCGTCCTCGGCAAAGAGCGCTTTCGACGGCTTGCGCGCCCAGTCGATCGCCTCGGCCTGTTCGAGCCAAAATCCCTCGGGGTCAGCCAGCGAACGCGCGTAAATCTCCTTGTATCCCATCGTATCCTCCTCCGATCCTTTGCATCGGTGTTACGGATCGCGTGGGCCTGCGGCAAGCGTCGAGCGCGGCGGCGCGGCAGAAGGCCGCGAAATATTTGCAGAAATCCTCCCAGGTGGCCTGCAAATTTTTGCAAACTACCGGCAAAGCCGACCTACTAGTCTCCCAGATCGGAAACTTTGCAAACTTTACTGAACGACTACCGGCTGGCGCCGGTAGGATCAGCGATGTGCTGTTCCAGGTACTGAAGTACGATGTCTTCGGTGATGGCACCGTTAGTGGTTGAAAAGTACCCTCGCCCCCAAAACCGGCAGCCCCAGTAGCGCTTTCGGATGGCTGGAAACTCCCGTTGCACCTTGTGGGACGAACGG
>NZ_PVWS01000012.1:0-94191 GCF_004126395.1 Roseovarius sp. A46
TGGCCTGTCCACCAACCGAGCGGCCGAAGCAGCCCGAAAGCCGCTGGAAACAAGCTGCCTGATGCCCGGCATGGCCCTCACATCGGCGCGTCGGCGCAGCAGAAGGCGTTGTTCAGACTTTCCTTAGTTTTTCAATCAAGAGCGCATATAACGCGTCATGCAGAGCAACTATTATCCATCTCAAGTTCGTTTCATCTTTTTGTTTTTGCCGTAGATTTTGGTCAACCAACTGGAGACAGCTTATAAAATGGGATCCTTCTTGATACACAAACATAGAAGCCATCACCGCCCCCGCCCTTCACATTCTCCCACGCTGCCCCGACCGCAACGCCGTTGACTGACCACGCGCTTTACTCTCCCTCACCCCCGCCTCGGGTGCAAGACCTCGACAATCTCAACCCGATCCCCCCGCACCCTGTAGATCACCCGATACCGGTAGCGCGCGGTGACGTGGTAGCGCAGGCCGGTGCCGTCGATGCGGCGGCCCATTTCCGGGAAATCCGCAATGAGCGCCACAAGGCGCGCGATCTCGGACAGCACGGCATCGGCGGCGGCGGGATTGAGGGGGCGGAGATAGTCGTCTTGTGCGGTCAGGCTGGCCAGCGCGCGGGCGGACCAGAGCGGATCAGCCACGCCGCGCGAAAAGGGCGGCGACGGCCTCGCTGTCGGCGGGCGTGAAAGGCTCGCCGTCGATCCGGCGCAGGTGGGCGCGTTCGTCTTCGGTGAAGTCCGGCGCACCCGCATGGGTGGCGATGAAGCCGTCCACGATCTCGGCCAGCGTGGCGCGTGAGGGCGCATCAAGGCTGGCGTCGGCGCGTTCCATCAGGGTTTGAAGGCGGGTATCCATACGCAGAATATAGGCCGCGCGGATATGCGCCGCTAGCCCTTTTTCCGCCGCTTCACATTCCCCCCATGCTGCCCCGGTCGTCCCGCTGTTGAGCGCCCGCGCGAGCCGACGGCGGCCTCGCTTGCCTTCTCCACCGCCTGCTGCCGGGCCAGCGGATCGTCCGCCACGGCCAGATCCACCGCTTCCAGCCGCTTGACCTCGTCGCGCAGGCGCGCGGCCTCTTCGAATTCCAGGTTCTCGGCGGCCTTGCGCATGTCCGCGCGCAGCCCTTCGAGCACCGCTTGCAGGTTCGCGCCCGCCAGCGGCTTGTCGACCTTCGCGGTCACGCGGTTCATGTCCACGTCGCCCTTGTAGAGGCCCTGCAACACGTCCTCGACATTCTTGCGGATCGTGGCGGGGGTGATGCCGTGTTCCTCGTTATAGGCGAGCTGCTTGGCGCGGCGGCGGTCGGTCTCGTCGATGGCGCGCTGCATCGAGCCGGTGATGCGGTCGGCATACATGATGACCCGGCCATCGGCGTTGCGTGCCGCGCGCCCGATGGTCTGGATGAGCGAGGTTTCCGAGCGCAGGAAGCCCTCCTTGTCCGCATCGAGAATGGCGACGAGCCCGCATTCGGGGATATCCAGTCCCTCGCGCAAGAGGTTGATCCCCACCAGCACGTCGAAGGCGCCGAGGCGCAGGTCGCGCAGGATCTCGATCCGCTCGATGGTGTCGATGTCGGAATGCATGTAGCGCACGCGGATGCCCTGTTCGTGCAGGTATTCGGTCAGGTCCTCGGCCATGCGCTTGGTCAGCGTGGTGCAGAGCGTGCGATAGCCTGCCTCGGCCACGCGGCGCACCTCGTCGAGCAGATCGTCGACCTGTGTCTCGACGGGGCGGATTTCGATCTGTGGGTCGATAAGGCCAGTGGGGCGGATCACCTGCTCGGTGAAGACGCCGCCGGTCTGCTCCATCTCCCATGCCGCCGGGGTGGCCGAGACAAAGACGGATTGCGGGCGCATCGCGTTCCACTCCTCGAACTTCAGCGGTCGGTTGTCCATGCAGGAGGGCAGACGGAAGCCGTGCTCGGCCAGCGTGAACTTGCGCCGGTAGTCGCCCTTGTACATGCCGCCGATCTGCGGGACCGAGACGTGGCTCTCGTCGGCGAAGACGATGGCGTTGTCGGGGATGAACTCGAAGAGGGTGGGGGGCGGCTCGCCCGGCGCGCGGCCGGTGAGGTAGCGCGAATAGTTCTCGATCCCGTTGCAGACGCCGGTGGCCTCGAGCATCTCGAGGTCGAATTGCGTGCGCTGCTCCAGCCGCTGCGCCTCCAGCAGCTTTCCCTCGCCGACGAGCTGATCCAGCCGCTGGCGCAGCTCCTTCTTTATCCCGATGATGGCCTGCTGCATCGTCGGCTTTGGCGTCACGTAATGCGAATTGGCGTAGACGCGGATCTTGTCGAAGCTGTCGGTTTTTTCCCCGGTCAGCGGGTCGAATTCGGTGATGCTCTCCAGTTCCTCGCCGAAGAACGACAGCCGCCACGCGCGATCCTCGAGGTGGGCGGGGAAGATTTCCAGGCTGTCGCCGCGCACCCGGAAGGAGCCGCGCTGGAACGCCTGGTCGTTGCGCTTGTATTGCTGCGCCACGAGGTCGGCCATGATCTGGCGCTGGTCATACTCGCGGCCCACGACCAGGTCCTGGGTCATCGCGCCATAGGTTTCGACGCTGCCGATGCCGTAGATGCACGAGACCGAGGCCACGATGATGACGTCGTCGCGTTCGAGCAAAGCGCGGGTGGCCGAGTGGCGCATCCGGTCGATCTGTTCGTTGATCTGACTTTCCTTCTCGATGAAGGTGTCCGAGCGCGGCACGTAGGCCTCGGGTTGGTAGTAGTCGTAGAAGCTGACGAAGTATTCCACAGCGTTCTCGGGAAAGAAGCCCCTGAACTCGCCATAGAGCTGGGCGGCCAGCGTCTTGTTGGGGGCGAGGATGATGGCGGGGCGCTGTGTCTCTTCGATGACCTTGCCCATGGTGAAGGTCTTGCCTGTGCCGGTGGCCCCGAGCAGGACCTGGTCGCGCTCGCCGTCACGCACGCCCTCGCTCAGTTCCGCAATGGCCGTGGGCTGGTCGCCCGCCGGCTCGTACTCGGTGTGCATGACGAAGCGCTTGCCGCCCTCGAGCTTGTCGCGCTCCCGCACTTCGGGCGCGGGGTTGGCGAGGACGGGGGGCGTCTTGTCGGAATGGGCGTAGGGCATCGGGTCTCCGTGGCGGGTTGGCTCACAATTGTGCGCTTTGGCCGCGGGATCAAGGGAGCTGGGCAAGGTAGGACTGCTGGGTCCGTGTTGGGCGGCGGTTCCCGAGGTGTGCTGGCCCGATCATCCGCAGGCGGCGTTGCCTTGGTCGGTGCGCTCCGCACAGCGGTTGTGGCGGCGGGCGCTTGCCGAGAGCGGCGGGGACGTTGCATGGGCCCTGTCACGACTTGACGCGGTGGAGGCGAGACAGCTTTCTTGCCAGTCCGACATCGAGCGCACGGCCCACAGAATTTTGAAATAGTAAAGTAATTTACAAACAGCCATTCGCAAACGTCCATATTTTCACATGATTTTCCTAGATAATTTCCCCAACGTTAATTTTTTACCGATTTTGTTGTATCTCCATCCCGGGAGACGTTTCGGTGCGTGACCACGACGCACGAACACACAAGGGATGGAGGACAACCCGTTATGGACAAGAGTGTAGTTGCCGTTGGGGAAAGCGGATTTCACATCGATGCCGAAAACTATGCGCGCATGTATGCCGAATCGATTCGCGACCCGGAGGGGTTCTGGGGCGAGCACGGCAAGCGGCTTGACTGGATCAAGCCCTACACCAAGGTGAAGAACACATCGTTCGCCTATGACAACGTCTCGATCAAGTGGTTCGAGGACGGCACGCTCAACGTCGCCGCCAACTGCATCGACCGGCATCTGGCGGAGCGCGGCGATCAGACCGCCATCATCTGGGAGCCCGACGAGCCCACCGACGAGGCGCTGCACATCACGTACGCCGAGTTGCACGCGCAGGTCTGCAAGATGGCGAATGTCCTGAAAGGCCTGGGCGTTGAGAAGGGCGACCGGGTGGTGATCTACCTGCCGATGATCCCCGAGGCGGCCTATGCGATGCTGGCCTGTGCCCGCATCGGCGCCATCCACTCGATCGTTTTCGCGGGATTTTCGCCTGATGCGCTGGGCGCGCGGATCAATGGCTGCGACGCCAAGCTGGTGATCACCGCCGATCACGCGCCGCGCGGTGGGCGCAAGACCAAGCTCAAGGACAACGTCAACCAGGCCCTGTTGCATGACACCGACGATGTGAAGTGCCTCGTGGTCAAGCGCACCGGCGATCAGGTGGCGTGGCGCGCGGGACTGGATTTCTGGTGGCATGAAGAGGCCGACAAGGTCAGCACCGATTGCCCGCCCGAGGAGATGAATGCCGAGGACCCGCTCTTTATCCTCTATACCTCTGGCTCCACCGGCATGCCCAAGGGCGTGGTGCATACCACTGGGGGGTATCTCACCTACGCGTCGATGACGCATGAGTACATCTTTGATTACCATCCCGGCGACATCTACTGGTGCACCGCCGATGTGGGCTGGGTGACCGGCCACAGCTATATCGTCTACGGCCCGCTCGCCAACGGGGCTACCACGCTCATGTTCGAGGGCGTGCCGACCTATCCCGATGCCGGACGCTTCTGGCAGGTCTGTGAACGCCACAAGGTCACGCAATTCTACACCGCCCCCACCGCCATCCGCGCGTTGATGGGCAAGGGCACCGGCCCGGTCGAGGGCAGTGACCTGAGCAGTCTGCGCATCCTCGGCTCGGTCGGCGAGCCGATCAACCCCGAGGCGTGGAACTGGTACAACGAGAATGTCGGCAAGGGCCGCTGCCCCATCGTCGATACATGGTGGCAGACCGAGACCGGCGGTATCCTCATCACGCCGCTGCCCGGCGTCGTGACCGATCCCAAGCCCGGCTCGGCCACCAAGCCGTTCTTTGGCGTGGCCCCCGTCGTGCTCGACGATCAGGGCAACGAGTTGGAGGGGGCGACCGAGGGCGTTCTGGCGCTCAAGGATAGCTGGCCCGGACAGATGCGCACCGTCTGGGGCGATCACAAGCGGTTCGTCTCGACCTATTTCGAGATGTTCAAGGGCTACTATTTCTCCGGCGACGGCTGCCGCCGGGACGCGGACGGCGATTACTGGATCACCGGTCGTGTCGATGACGTGATCAACGTCTCGGGGCACCGGATGGGCACCGCCGAGGTCGAAAGCGCGCTGGTTGCGCATTCCGCCGTCAGCGAGGCCGCCGTGGTCGGCTATCCGCACGACATCAAGGGGCAGGGCATCTATTGCTACGTCACCCTGATGGACGGGGTCGAGGCCACGGACGAGCTGCGCACGCAGCTTGCCAATTGGGTGCGGCAGGAAATCGGACCGATCGCCAAACCGGACGTGATTCAATGGGCGCCGGGCCTGCCCAAGACGCGCTCGGGCAAGATCATGCGCCGCATCCTGCGCAAGATCGCCGAGAACGACTTTGACAGCCTTGGCGACACCTCGACGCTGGCCGATCCGTCGGTGGTCGATGATCTCATCGCCAACCGTGCCAGCGCGTGAGGGGGCTGTGACAATGGACGGAACCAAGACATCCCGGACCGCCGTCAACCTTGTCCTGCTCGGGCCGCCGGGTGCGGGCAAGGGCACGCAGGCGCGCATGCTGGAAGACAGCTTTGGGCTAGTTCAGCTCTCTACCGGCGATCTTCTGCGCGCCGCCGTCGAGGCGGGCACGGAGGCGGGGCTTCAGGCCAAGGCGGTGATGGAGGCGGGCGATCTGGTCTCGGACGAGATCGTCATCGCCATCCTGCGCGACCGGCTGGCCGAGCCCGACTGCGCGAATGGCGTCATTCTCGACGGCTTTCCGCGCACCACGGTACAGGCCGAGGCGCTGGATGGGCTGATGGAGGACATGGGCGCAGACATCCGCGCCGCGATCAGCCTCGAGGTGGACGATGCCGCGATGGTGACGCGCATTTCTGGGCGTTTCACCTGCGCGGGCTGCGGCGAGGGGTATCACGACACGTTCAAGACCCCCGCCGTGGACGGCACCTGCGACAAGTGCGGCGGCACGGAGATGACCCGCCGCGCCGATGACAATGCCGAGACGGTGGAGAGCCGCCTGCGCGCCTACCACGCGCAGACCGCCCCGCTCATCGACTATTACGACGGCAAGGGCGTGCTCGCCCGCGTCGATGCCATGCGCGATATCGACGCCGTGGCCCAAGCACTGACCGCGGTGGTCCGAGAGGCCGTCGCGTAAGGGAACGCCCGCGCCGGGATGGTCCCGGCCCGGGCAGGAGGAAACCTTTGACAAAGGGAGGACACGCTTTGTCCGACAAGGAAGCTGCAAAGGCATATTGGAAAACCAATGTGCGCATCATTCTCTGGAGCCTGGTGATCTGGGCCCTGGTCTCGTTCGGGTTCGGCATTCTGTTGCGCCCCATGCTGTCGGGGATCGCCGTGGGCGGCACCGACCTTGGGTTCTGGTTCGCGCAGCAAGGCTCGATCCTGGTCTTTCTGGCGCTGATCTTCTTCTACGCCTGGCGGATGAACAAGCTCGATGCCGAACACGGCGTCGGTGAAGAATAAGGGAGCCGGGAACAATGGATCAGTTTACACTCAACCTGCTGTTCGTGGGCGCATCCTTCGCGCTCTATATCGGCATCGCGATCTGGGCACGCGCCGGATCGACCTCTGAATTCTATGCGGCTGGCCGGGGTGTTCACCCCGTCACCAACGGCATGGCCACCGCTGCTGACTGGATGTCGGCCGCAAGCTTCATCTCGATGGCGGGCCTGATCGCCTTTACCGGCTATGACAACTCGACCTTCCTGATGGGCTGGACGGGCGGTTACGTGCTGCTGGCGCTGCTGCTGGCCCCCTACCTGCGCAAGTTCGGCAAGTTCACGGTGTCCGAGTTCATCGGCGACCGGTTCTATAGCCCGACCGCGCGCATGGTGGCGGTGATCTGCCTGATCGTGGCGTCGCTGACCTATGTGATCGGTCAGATGACCGGTGTTGGCGTGGCCTTTGGCCGGTTCCTCGAGATCAGCAACACCGCCGGTCTGCTGATCGGTGCCTGTGTGGTCTTTGCTTACGCGGTGTTCGGCGGCATGAAGGGCGTGACCTATACGCAGGTGGCGCAATATGTCGTGCTCATCATGGCCTATACCATTCCGGCGATCTTTATCTCGCTGCAACTGACGGGCAACCCGATCCCGGCGCTGGGTCTCTTCGGCGATCATGTCGCAAGTGGCGAGCCACTTCTGGCCAAGCTCGACCAGATCGTGCGCGAACTGGGCTTCAACGAGTATACCGCCCATCATGGCGATACGTTCAACATGGTGCTCTTTACCCTGTCGCTGATGATCGGCACCGCCGGTCTGCCGCATGTGATCATGCGCTTCTTCACCGTTCCCCGCGTGGCAGATGCCCGCTGGTCGGCGGGCTGGGCGCTGGTCTTCATCGCGCTGCTCTACCTCACGGCCCCGGCTGTGGGTGCGATGGCACGGCTCAACATCACCGAGTTGATGTGGCCCAATGGCACCGATGCGCAGGCGGTTTCCGTCGAGCAGATCGATGCCGATCCCAAGTATGACTGGATGGCCACATGGCAGAAGACCGGCCTGCTGGGCTGGGAAGACAAGAACGGCGACGGGCGTATCCAGTACTACAACGACAAGAACGCCGAGATGCAGGAAAAGGCTGCCGCCAATGGGTGGGAAGGCAACGAGCTGACCAACTTCAACCGCGACATCCTCGTGCTGGCCAACCCCGAGATCGCCAACCTGCCGGGCTGGGTGATCGGTCTGGTCGCTGCCGGTGGTCTTGCCGCCGCGCTGTCGACCGCTGCCGGTCTTCTGCTGGCCATTTCATCGGCGGTCAGCCACGACCTGATCAAGGGGCAGCTCAACCCGAGGATTTCGGAGAAGGGCGAGCTTCTGTCGGCGCGTATCGCGATGGCGGCGGCAATCCTCGTCGCGACCTATCTGGGCCTCAACCCGCCGGGCTTTGCCGCGCAGACCGTGGCGCTGGCCTTTGGCCTCGCGGCGGCGTCGATCTTCCCGGCGCTGATGATGGGCATCTTTACCAAGGTGAACAACAAGGGCGCTGTGGCCGGCATGATCGCGGGTCTCGCGGTGACGCTGATCTACATCTTCCTGCACAAGGGATGGTTCTTCATCCCCGACACCAACAGCTTCACCGACGCCGATCCGCTGCTTGGCACGATCAAGTCGACCTCCTTCGGGGCGGTGGGTGCTATGATCAACTTCGCGGTGGCCTTCACCGTGTCGAAGATGACGGCCCCGATCCCGCAAGAGATCGAGGACCTGGTCGAAAGCGTGCGCGTGCCCAGAGGCGCGGCAGCGGCTGTCGATCACTGAGCGAACATGGCAGGGGCGGCGATGGCCGCCCCTGTCGATTTCCGCCCGCCGGTATTTACGGCTATCACGGGCGCTTTTAGACTGTTTTCAGATACTTCCCCAGAAAGGCCCGGCGATGCGCCAGACCGACCCCGCCCTGATCGACACGCTGTGTGCGCAGGCGCCATTCGACGCGCTGACGGACGAGATGCGCGCGCGGCTCGCGCCGGACCTCGACCTGGTCGAACTGGCGAAAGGCGAGACGCTCTTTGCCAAGGGCGCCGCGCTCAGGGGGCTTTACGTGGTTGTGTCGGGGGCCTTCGATATCCAGACCGGGGCCAATGACCTCGTCTCGCATCGCGGCCCCGGCGACATAATGGGTGAACGCGGCCTGTTGCGCGACGGCACCGCGCAACTGACGGCCCGGACGTCCGAGCCCGCGCGCGTGATCCTGGTCCCCACGGCGCATTTCCTGGACCTTATGGAGAGTTGTGACGGCATCGCCCGTTGGTTCGCGCGCGCACGGCCTACCGACCCGGCCGACAGCGGACCCTACGCCACCGGCCTCACCGCGCTCCAGGTCTCTGACCTGATGGCGCAACATCCCGTCACCTGCGCGCCGAGTGCCACCATTTCCGAGGTGGCGCGGCTGATGCGCGATCACGTGATTTCCTCGGTCGTGGTGATGGAGGATGACCGGCTGGCCGGGATCATCACCGCGCACGACCTGACCAACAAGGTCCTGGCCGAGGGGCTGGACGGCAAGATCAAGGTGGCGCAGGTCATGACACCCGACCCGGTGACCATCGCGCCGGGGCAGCTGGGCCTCGATGCGCTGATGCTGTTGTCGGAGCTCAAGGTCAATCACCTGCCGGTGGCGCAGGCGGGCCGCGTCGTGGGGATGATCGGCAAGACCGACCTTTTCCGCCAGCAGGCCGCCACCGCGAGCCACATGGTCGCGGACATCGCACATGCCGAAGGCGCGCAGGACATGGCACACGTGATGGAGCGGGTGCCGGGCCTGCTGGCGCAACTGGTGCAGGCAGGGGTCAAACCCGCCTCGATCACCCGCCGGATCACCGACATCACCGATGCGATAACGCGCCGCCTATTGCGGCTGGCAGAGGTGCGGCTGGGGCCCCCGCCCGTGCCGTATCTCTGGGCCGCGTGTGGCAGCCAGGGGCGGCGCGAGCAGACCGGCATCAGCGATCAGGACAATTGCCTTATCCTCGATGACGCCTTTGTCCCGGAGAGCCACGACGCCTATTTCGCGGCGCTGGCCAAGTTCGTCAGCGATGGGCTGGATACGTGCGGCTTCTTCTATTGCCCCGGCGACATGATGGCGACCAACCCGCGCTGGCGGCAGCCGCGCCGGGTGTGGCGCGCGTATTTCGCGGGCTGGATCGCGCAGCCAGACAACGAGGCACAGATGCTCGCCTCGGTCATGTTCGACCTGCGCGCCATCGCCGGTGAGACGGCGCTGTTCGAGAACCTTCAGGCCGAGGTGCTGGGGCAGGCGAAAAAGAACTCGATCTTCGTGGCGCACATGATCTCCAACGCACTCAAGCATACCGTGCCGCTGGGTCTCTTCCGGGGGTTTGCTCTTATCCGGTCGGGCGAGCACAAGAACACCATCGACCTCAAGCATTCCGGCGTGGTGCCGGTGGTCGACCTGGGACGCATCTACGCGCTGCTGGGGTCGTTGGAAGAGGCGGGCACCCGCGACCGGATCGAGGGCGCGCGCGCGAGCGGCGTGATCTCGGACAGCGGGGCGCATGACCTGCTGGACGCCTATGACCTCATCGCCGAGACGCGGCTGCGCCATCAGGCGGCACAGATCGCGGGCGGCCATGGCCCGGACAATTTCATGAACCCGTCCGATCTGTCGGATTTGGAACGCAATCACCTGCGCGACGCCTTCATGGTGGTCAAGACGATGCAATCGGCCCTCGGGCAGTCGCGCGGAGCGAGAGGATGACCCATGTTCTTTGAACTCATTGCCACCTTCGCCGCCGGGATCGCCGCCGCCGGGCTCGCGCTCATCGCCGGTCACCTCACCGGTGGGCGCCTGCCGCGCTGGGCCGTGCCGGTGGCGGCGGGGGCCGCGATGCTGGGCTACACGGTCTGGTCGGAATACACATGGGCCACGCGCACCGTCGAGAGCCTGCCCGAGGGGGTGGACGTTCTGGTCACGGTCGAGGAAAGCAAGCTCTGGAAGCCGTGGACATATCTCGTGCCGCAGACCACGCGGATCATGGCGCTAGACCGCTCAAGCGTGCAGACCAACCAAGAGGCGCCGGACATCCTGCTGGTCGACCTCTACTTTTTCGCCCGCTGGACGCCCCCGGCCAAGCGTCCGCAACTGATGGATTGTGAGGGTCAGGCGCGCGCCGACGTGAGCGAGGCGGCGCTCGCCGACCCGTCCAAGGCCGCGTGGCGGAGCGCGGATGCGGACGATCCGCTGATGGAGGCGCTGTGCCAGCCATGATTGAGCCTGGCATGATTGGGCAGGCATGACCGGGAGAGGAGGCCCGCAATGTCGCAAAAATCCGTTCTGCTCGTCGAGGACGAAGACAACATCGCGCTGGCGCTCGGCTACCTGATCGGGCGCGCGGGCTACCGGCTGCGCAGGGTGGCGACGGGCAATGCCGCGCTCGACGCGCTGGCCGAGGAGTGCCCCGACCTAGTGGTGCTCGACGTGATGCTGCCGGAACGCTCAGGTTACGAGATCTGTCAGATGATCCGGAGCGACGCGGCGCTCGCGGGCATCAAGGTTCTCATGATTACCGCGAGTGGCGCCGAGGTGGAGCGCCGCAAGGGGCTGGCCGTAGGTGCCGACGCCTTCATGACCAAGCCCTTTGCCACGGCCGATCTCACGGCGCAGATTCACGCGCTTCTTGCGGAGGACGCGCCATGATCGAGCGGTTAACCGAGCGGCTTGGCCTCCGGTTGCGCTTTGCGCTCTTCTTCGCCGCGCTCGGATTGGGGGGCGTGGCGCTGATCGCGGGGGCGCTGGTCCTTGGTCATATGCGCGCGGGCGGGCCGCCCGACGGCTACGTGATTGCGGGGCTAGTGTCCGGGCTGGGTGTGCTGGGGCTTGCGGCGTGGATCGGGCTCTTGTTCGATGAGAACGTCGCCAAGCCGATCCTCGCGCTCGCCTCGGACCTGACCACCCGCGCCCGCGCCGACGTGGATCTGCAGATCGATCAGGATCAGGCCCGCCATCTCGGCACGCTTGCCCCTGCCGCCAACGCGATCAACGCCGCGCTCTCGGAGGCGCGCGCCGCGCGGCAGCGCGCGGTCGAGCGCGAGACCGCCCGCATCGCCCGCGAAAAGGCGCTGTTCGAGGCGCTGTTCCGTGACCTGGGCGAGGGGGCGGTGGTGGCCACGCCAGACAACCGCGTGATGCTCTACAACCGCATGGCGCAGGAGTTGCTGGGCGATATCGGGCTCGATCGCCCGCTCTCGGCATTCCTGCGGCCCGAGCCGGTGATGAACGCGCTCGCACGGATGCAGGAGGCCCGCATTCGTGGCGAGATCGGCGCCGAGACCTTTCTTGCCGCCTCTGCCGACGGCACGCGCTTTCTGTTGGGTCGCGTCAGCCCGATCCTGTCGGACGAGGAACTCTCGGGCCATGTCCTGATTTTCCGCGACGCGACCGAGGACCTGAGCGCGCACGCCGCCCACGATCACCTGTTCACGACGCTGATGGAGGGGGTGCGCCGCCCGGCGGGCACCATCGGCGCGCTGCTGGAGGTGCTGCAATCGGTGGACGATCTCGCCCCCGAGGAACGCGCGAAGATGCGGCAGGGCATCGAGGACGAGGTGACCCGGCTCTTTGCCTGCCTTGACGACCTGAGCGCCCGCCACGCCGCGATCAAGTCGCGCCGCTGGCCGATGTCGCCGGTGGCGGTCAACCACGTCTTTGACGGGGTGCGCGCGCAGGGCGGCGCGGATATCCGCATCACGCATAGCGACGCGATGCTGAGTTGTGACGGTTTTGCTGTCACCACGCTCTTGTCGGTGATCCTGCGGCACCTTGCCGAGGATGGCAAACGCGCGGGCTTTACCCTCGCGGCAGAGCGGGACGGGGCCGAGATCCGCCTCCTCCTCGGCTGGACGGGCGCGGCGGTGGGCGACGGAGAGTTGACCGGCTGGCTAAAGGCGCCGCTGTCGGCGGCCTATGGCGATTACTCGGGGCGCGACGCGCTGGCCGCGCACCAGACCGAGATATGGCCCGAAACCGGCAAGGAGGGCTATCGCGTGGTGCTGCCCCTCGCCGCTGCCGCCGCGCCGCTCGCCCCCGGCGACGCGCGGCCCGAGTTCTACGATTTCGACCTGCCCGCCGCACCCGGCGGCGATCTGGCCGACACGCCGCTGTCCGATCTGAACTTCGTCGTGTTCGACACCGAGACCACCGGCCTGTCGCCGCGCGGCGGCGACGAGATCGTGCAGATTGCAGGATTGCGCATCGTCAACGGCCGCATTCTGCGCGGCGAGAGCTTTGAGACGCTGGTGAACCCGGGCCGGCCAATCCCGCCCGCGTCAACCCGCGTCCACCACATCACAGACGCGATGGTGACGGATGCGCCCGATATCTCCGAGGCGGGGCGGCGATTCCACGATTTCTGTCGCGGTGCGGTGCTGGTGGCGCATAACGCGCCGTTCGACCTGGCCTTCCTGCGGCTCAAGGAGCAGGCGATCGGGCGGCATTTCGACAACCCGGTGCTGTGCACGGTGCTGATGTCGGCGGGACTGTTTGCCCATACCGGGCAGCACACGCTGGATGCGCTGTGCGACCGGTTCGGCGTGCATATCCCGCCGCAGGCGCGGCACACCGCGATGGGCGATACGGTGGCCACGGCAGAGGTGTTCGTGCGGATGCTGGCGCTGTTGAGCGACAAGGGGGTGACCACGCTGGGCGGGGCCATCGCCGAGGAAGGGCGGCAGACGCGGCTGCGCAAGGCACAAGCCTACTGAGTGGCGCTGTCAGCGGCTTGACCCGCGCGGCGCGCTGTTCTACACGCAGGGTCGCTGCGGGCGTTGTGTAATGGTAAGACCTCAGCCTTCCAAGCTGATGATACGGGTTCGATTCCCGTCGCCCGCTCCACCTCCCTTTCTGCTCCGGCTCCGGCGTCCTTCATGGCGGGGAACGCGTTGTTTCCGGTGAAAGAAATTGACAGGGTCCGTGCATCTCTTACCATCGGCCGCGTGATTACCGATGTGGGGGTTTGACATGCAATTTCACAGGACAGGAGTTGTCGCGGCGCTTGCGCTCGCCGTGCTCGGGGGGCCGGCCCTCGCCGACGGGCCGGGTATCTATGCCTACGAGGGGACGGCGAATTACTGCCCCGCCGGGTTGCAGCCGGTCTCGATCAACGGCGTGATCTGCTGTGGAGAGCCGAACCGGGCGCAAAGCTATCAGCAGGCGAAACAGCATCCTGCCACGCGCATCCGGAGTGCGCGCGTGCGGTATGACGAGTGTCTGCCCGGGATGAAGGGCTGCGACTGAGCCTCGTCCAAAGACGATCTGCCGGGCACGGAACGCCCGTGGCTTTCAGAGCAGCGTCAGATCGCCCGCCATCTGGCGTCCATCCCGGCCATCCTGCAGCTCGTAGCCGACCTTCTGGTTGTCGGCAAGGCCGGTGAGCCCCGAACGCTCCACCGCCGAGATATGCACGAACACGTCCTTACCGCCGTCGTCCGGGGCGATAAAGCCGTAACCTTTCGTGGTGTTGAACCACTTCACGGTGCCTGTCGGCATTCCGTTCTCCTTCGTCTTCGTCTTCGCGTCCCCGGAAGTATGCCGGGCCATATGCCGACATCCGGCACAGGCCGATGATTGCATTGTCAATGTAAAAATCAAGCGAAACTCCGTGACGGCCCCGATCTGGCGCGCTAAGACGGCAGACGCGAAGGAGCGAGCCGATGATCGTCTACGGGATAAAAACCTGCGATACCTGCCGCAAGGCATTGAAATCCTTGCCCAGGGCAAGGCTGCACGACGTGCGGGCCGAGGGGTTGCCCGAAGACGTGGCACAGGCGGCACTGGCGCGGTTCGGGGCGGCGCTGGTCAACCGGCAATCGGCGACATGGCGCGGTTTGAGCGAGGAGGCGCGCGCGGACGCGCCGCTGCCGCTCATCGCCGCGTATCCTGCCGTGATGAAGCGGCCGCTCATCGAGGCGGACGGCACGCTCTACCTCGGTTGGGGACGGGAGGTGCAGGCCGCCCTTCTTGGATGAGACGCGAGACCACCTATATCGGCGGCAGGTATGAGAGGCAGACAACATGCGCAACGCGGCAGCGGTTCTGGGAATTATCGGCGGGTGCCTCGCGGTCCTCGTGGGGTTCTTCAGCTATGGCTACACCGAGGCGGTGAACCGATTCGGAGAGGTCGAGGGGCTGCTCCATCAGGTCGCCGATCCCTCACTCATCCGCACGGCGAGTTTCCTGGCGCCGCTGCTGGCGATCGCGGGCGGCGCGATGGCGAAGGTGCGCGCGCTGCCTGCGGGTCTCTTGCTGCTCGTTTCGGCGGGGCTGATCTATTATGCGTTTGGCTTCAACGTGTTCACCATGTTCCCCATCGGGATGGCGGGGCTTGCGGGCGTGCTGGCGCTGGCGGCGGGCAAGCCGGACGAGCCGAAATCGCATTTCTAGATCGGGCGGGCGCCTGTCGCGCGTGGGCTGACGGGCTTGTGACATGACATTTCATGAGCGGCTCTTAGGTTGCATCGCGACACGACACGACGGTTCGCCCATGCGCCACGCCCTTGCCATCGCTTTTCTGGCCCTCATCACGCCTGCGCCCGCCCTTGCCGCGGGGCAGGTCGCACCGCGCTGTCACGCAGAGGTGCCCTGCGCGCTTGGAGACCGGTCCTACCACGTGAAGGAACCCGACGGCTGGGACGGCAAGACGCCGCTGCCGGTGCTGCTGCATTTTCATGGCTGGATGCGGCAGGGTACGTTGATCGTCAAGCATGGCCGCATTTCCGGCGCGACGCGGCGGCGCGGCGTGCTGCTACTGGCACCCAACGGGCAGGGCAAGACATGGGATTTCTGGACCGACCGAACCGATGACGTGGACTTCGCCGCGGCGGTGATCGAGGACGCGGCGAAACGCTATCCCATCGACCGCAGCCGCATCTATGTCTCGGGCTATTCCTACGGATCGGCGATGGCGTGGCGCTATGCGTGCGAGAACGGTGACGGGGTGGCGGCGCTCCTGGCCGTGTCGGGCACTTTGCGGCAATCCGAGACCTGCGCGCAGGCCCCTCAGGAGGTACGCCATGTCCACGGCACCTCGGATACGGTGATGGATTTTCCCTTTGGCCCCAACGGCGAGACGACATGGCCGGTCCGGCTCTGGCGCGGGCGGATGGGATGCGCAGGGCCGGGCAAACGCCTCGGAGACTGGTCGGTGACCGACCACGACACATTCGCGCGCACGACATGGGATTGTGACGACGGCCGCGTTGTGCTTGACATGCATTCGCGCGGCCATTTCATCCCGCGCGGATGGATCGCCCGTCAACTTGACGAATTGCTCGGCCTGCCAGCATCCTATCCGTGAAGGGGTGACCTCGGCCCCTGAACACTCTATGAGGCGGGCAGGACACAGCTAGACGGCACCGCCCCGAATGAACACCCCCGACCCGGACGGCAGATCGCCCCTCCTCACCGGACCCGACCGCGACAACCTGCGGTGGTTCTGGCGTCTCTACCTGCGCCGCCGCGCGCCGTGGCTGGGGCTCGTTCTGGTCATGATCCTCGTGCAGGGGGTCGTTTATCAACAGTTCCTCGCCATCACCGAGGACGGCCTGCGCGTGATCTTCGAGAGCGGCTCGGTCCGCGATCTCGTCTTTGTCTGCGCCGCGGTGTTCTTTCTCTTCACGGTGCGGGGCACGATGGCCTATTTCGTGCCCCGTATCTCTGTCTGGGTGTCCAATTCGGCCATCTACGAAATGCGCCGCGACCTGATCGCGCACCTGATGACCCTCGACCTGAGCTATTTCGAGCGCACGCGCTCGGGCGAGTTGATCCACCGGATCGTGATGCAGACGCAGTCGCTCGGGCATTTCATGGGGCTGGGGACGGCCAACGCGGTGCGCGACGCGGTGACGGTGGTGATCGTGTCGGGCTACCTGATCTGGAAGAACCCGGTGCTGTTCGCGGCCGCGATCGTGGTTCTGCCCTTCATCATCTGGGTGATGAACGCCGTTTCGGCGCGGGTCAAGCGCGTGCAGGGCGAGGCCGAGACGGCGCTCGGCAACTACATGAACCGGCTAGAAGAGACGATCTCGGCCATGCGCACGATCAAGATCGCGAGCCAGGAACGGGTCGAGACCGACCGGCTCGATGGTGACACCGGCTTGATGCGCGACCTCACGCTCAAGGTGCAGCGCACGCAGGCGCTGGTGATGCCCTCGATCGACCTTTCCTCGGCTTTCGTCTACGTGCTGGTGATCGGCGGCGGTGGCTACATGGTGCTCAGCTCCGGGTTTGACATGGACGGGGCCGAGATCATCACGTTCCTTTTGGGCATGGTGCTCGTGTTCGATCCGGCGCGACTGCTGGCGCAGTACCTGGGCCTGTTGCCCACCCATCTCGTGCAGCTCGACCGCGTGCGGCGCATGTTCCACGAACACCCCACCATCGTCGACGCCCCGGACGCGATCACCGATTTCGACATGGGCGGCGATATCGTGCTCGAGGACGTGCGCTTTGGCTACAGCGCCGATCATCCGCTCTTCGACGGGCTGTCCATGCGCTTCGAGGGGGGCACCGTTTCGGCCATCGTGGGGGCCACCGGGTCGGGCAAGACGACGGTGCTGTCACTCTTGTCGCGTCTCTATGACGTGCAGGGGGGGCGCATCTCCATCGGGGGCACGCCTATTGACCGGCTCGAGCTCGACGCATTGCGCGCCGCGTTCTCTGTGGTGGCGCAGGATATCGTGATCTTCGACAATTCGATCTGGGAGAACATCCGCTACGTCAACCCCGTGGCTGAGGACGCCGAGATATGGCAGGCCGCCGAGAATGCCGAGATCGCCGATCTGATCCGTGCGCGCGGCGACACCCCTGTGGGCCCCAAGGGCGCGCAGCTATCGGGCGGGCAGAAACAGCGCATTGCCATCGCGCGCGCGTTTCTCGTGGATGCGCCGATCCTGCTTCTGGACGAGGCGACGAGCGCGCTCGATCAGGCGACGGAGGCCCGGATCAAGGCCGCGCTCACCCGGCTCACCAAGGGGCGCACGACCATCGTGGTCGCGCACCGGCTGTCGTCGATCACCGATGCAGATTGCATTTTCGTGCTCGAGGCGGGGCGGCTGGTGGAGCAGGGCAGCCACGATGAGCTGATTGCGCGGGGGGGCTATTACACCCAGCTCTACAAGGCGCAGAAACAGACCAGCACTGCGCGCTGAACCGGCGGGCGCTCAGGCGTCCGCGCGTCGTTGCAGCATCAGCGGCTTCGTCAGCCAGCCGCGCAACGCCGCATTGGTCTCGGCTGGCTGCTCCAGCACCGGCAGGTGCCCGGCGCCGTCGATCACGCACAGCTCTGCGCCCGGAATCAGCCCGGCCATGAAGTCGTGCCGCCGTGGCGGGGTCAGGCCATCGGCGGCCCCGCACAGCACCAGCGCCGGCACCTGGCAACGGCGCAGGACTGCCTGGTAGTCGCGCCGCCGCTGCAGGGCGCGCACCTGCCGCACGAGCGTGTCAGGCCCGAGCGCCTCGGCCATCTCGATCACCTGCGCCAGCACCTCCACCCGGCCTGCGCCGGGTGCCAGGACGTCCTGACCCAGCACCATCTCGACCGCCTCGACGATCATCCCGGCGCGCAGCTTGGCCACCAGCGGCTCGTACCCGGCGGAGGAGTGCGGTGTCTCCGCCAGTGCGTTCGTGTCCATCAGCGCGATCCGCGTCACGCGATCTGGCGCGCGGCGCAGGATTTCCATCGCCACGATTCCGCCCATCGACAGCCCGGCCAGCGCGAACCGTGGCGGCAGGTGATCGAGCAGCCCCGAGGCGATTTCCTCGATCCGCTCGCCGCGCGTGATCGGCGCGACGCACACCACCCTGTCCTGGCCCAGCTCGGCGATCTGCGGTGCGAAGAGTCGCGCGTCGCACATCATGCCGGGCAGAAACACGACCGGATCACCGCTCATCGAAACCCCCCCGATTCCAGGGGTCTCTTGCCCCCGTCCTGTGCCGAGCATGGCACCGCCGCCGCGGCGCGTGCAAGCGCTAAGGCGCGATGCTCTTCTCGATCCATGCGATCATCGCCTTTGCCGCGGGGGCGGTACTGCCGGGTGACATGATGTTGCCCGCCACCACATGTGCGAACGGGTCGTCCCCTTCGGCCAGCACCGGCGCGATGCGCGTTGCAGGGCCGCCCCAGCGGGCCAGCACGCTGTCGGTCAGGTCTGGGCGCACCACCGTGTCCGCATCCGAGTAGTAGAAGAGCGCGGGCACCGGGACCGTCGCCGGGTCGAGCGCGCGTGCGCGTGCCACCAGCGCCGCCATCGGAAACACCGCTGTGCTGGGATACTCGGTGGTCCATTCCGCCGCCTGCCCCGGGTTGCGCGGCTCGAAGCGGCGCCGCTGCCCGGCCACGAGCGGCAGCCAATAGCGCGCGCCCGGCCATGTCAGCAGCGGGGCCAGTGGGTTGTTGATCCCGAAATTGGGCGAGACGAGGATCGCCCCCGCGACCCCCTCACGCAGAGCGGAGTCGGCGAGGGCGAGCGTGGCCACCGTGGCCCCGGTCGAGGTGGCGAGGATCACCACCCGGTCGCCCACCGCGCGCGCCACCGCCAGCGCCTCGGCCGCATCCACCAGCCAGTCCGACGCCGTTGCCTCGGCCATCGCGTCACCGTCGCGCCCGTGGCCGCTGAAGCGGGCATAGACGAGATTGGCCCCAAGTGCCTGCGCCACCATGTCTGGCACCGGGCGGATTTCCTGGCTCGAGGCGGAGAAGCCGTGCAGGTAGACGATGGCGAGCGGTGTGCGCGTCTCGGGCGCGCCCGTCCAGATCACACGCTTGTGGCTGTCGGGGCGGATGTCGTCATATCGCGCCTCGCGCGCCGCGAGATAGGCATCCACGCCACCGTCGAGCCTGCCTTCGTCGACGGGCGGCGGCATCTCCACCGGTTCGCGCGGGGCGAGGATGAGCCCCGCCGCGAGGAGCAACGCGAGCGCCAGGAGCGCGCGCAGCAGCCAGCGTATCATCCCGCGTCCGCCCGCGCGCTCACCTCGTCCAGCGCCGCGCCGATGAGCCCCAGGCAATCGGGATCGGAAAAGCGGTGATCTGCCCCGCGGACCAGTGTCAGCCGCATGTCCGGCCCGGTGGCGTGGTCCAATAGCCGCAAGGCAACGGATTTATCCACATCTTCATCGGCGGTGCCTTGCAGAAATCGAACCGGGAAGGGCAGGTCGAGCGGCGAGCGCAGGACGAGGTGATCGCGCCCGTCCTCGATCAGGCGGCGGGTGATGATGTAGGGTTCGCCATACTCCGAGGGCAGCGCGATCTGCCCCTCCTCCATGATCCGGCGGCGGTCGGACTCGTCAAACCCGGCCCACATCGAAACCTCGGTGAAATCGGGGGCGGCGGCGATACCCACCATGCCCGCCACCCGTTCGGGGCAGGCGCGCGCCAGCAGAAGCGCGATCCATCCGCCCATGGACGAGCCCACGAGGATCTGCGGCCCCTCGGTCAGCGCGTCGAGCACCGCGCGGGCATCCTCTGCCCAGTCGCCGATGCATCCTTCGGTGAACGCCCCCGAGGATTGCCCGTGCCCGGAATAGTCGAAGCGCAGGAAGGCACGGCCCCGCGCCCGCGCCCAGTCCTCGAGCCAGAGGGCCTTGGTGCCCTCCATGTCGGACTTGAATCCGCCGAGAAAGACGATCCCCGGCCCAGCCCCGGCCAGCCGGTGATGGGCGAGGCGGCGGCCCGCTCCGGTTTCGTGCCATGATGGTTCTGGCATCGCATCCTCCCTTGCCCTGCCGCAGGGATCATGCACCGGTGCCCGCGCCCGTGCAAACCGGATTTCGCCCGTGTTCAGCCGCCGATATAGGCGCCTTTGCGCGGCCGGTAAAACACCTTCTGATTGTGCAGCCGTCCGAGCAGGTCGTGGATGCGGCGCAGGGTCTCGTCTGCCTCGGGCAGGGCGTCGGCGGTCTTGTCATGTTGCACCGGATCGGTGAGCGTGCGCGCCGACAGGTCGGCCTTGGTCTGTCGCAGCGCGGTCTCGATCAGGTCCATGTCTTCGACGGAGAGTTCGAATGTCTCGTTATATCCCGGCATGTCCGGTGTCTCCTCTGCCTTGCCGCGCCGCGGCTGTGCGGTCGCAGCGCAATATTGTTGCGCGACCTGTAAGCGGCACTTAAGGCAGCATTCGCGACATGTCCACTGGATTTTTTGAACTGCGTCAATAGGTTGCGATATACGGTCGCATACCGTCGTGCACCTTCTCCCCCTTGACCTCGGCGGCGGATGCGGGCATGAGGCGGCGAAATACCCGCAACCGGGCGTTCCGTGGGCGCCAAACCGACGAGGAGCCGTGACATGGCCGATATTTCCCTCACCTTTCCCGATGGCAATGCGCGCAGCTACCCCGCTGGTGTGACCCCCGCCGAGGTGGCGACCGATATCTCGGTGTCGCTGGCGAAAAAGGCCATTTCAGCCCATGTCGACGGGCAGCACTGGGACCTGCAATGGCCGATCCCGCGCGACGCCGCGATCGGTATCAACACGATGAAGGACGAGGGCCCCGCGCTCGAACTCATCCGCCATGACCTCGCCCATATCATGGCCCGCGCGGTGCAGGAGATCTGGCCCGATGTGAAGGTCACCATCGGCCCGGTGATCGAGAATGGCTGGTATTACGATTTCGACCGCGCCGAGCCGTTCACGCCCGAGGACCTGAGCCGGATCGAGGCCAAGATGCGCGAGATCATCAACGCGCGCGATCCGGTGACCACCGAGGTCTGGGAGCGTGCCCGCGCGATCGCGCATTACGAGCAGACGGGCGAGCCCTACAAGGTGGAACTGGTCGAGGCTATCCCGGGCGACGAGCCGCTGCGCATGTACTGGCACGGGCACTGGCAGGACCTGTGCCGTGGCCCGCATCTGCAACATACCGGGCAGGTGCCCGCCGACGCCTTCAAGCTGATGAGCGTGGCCGGTGCGTATTGGCGCGGCGATAGCAGCCGCCCGATGCTGCAACGCATCTACGGCGTCGCCTTTCAGACCCGCGACAAGCTCAAGGCGTATCTCAATTTCCTCGAAGAAGCCGAGCGCCGCGACCACCGCCGCCTTGGCCGCGAGATGGACCTGTTTCACATGCAGGAGGAAGCGCCGGGCCAGGTTTTCTGGCACCCCAACGGCTGGACCATCTACACCGAGTTGCAGGATTACATGCGCCGCAAGCAGCGCGCCGGTGGTTATCGCGAGATCAACACGCCGCAGGTCGTAGACCGCAAGCTGTGGGAGGCCTCGGGCCACTGGGACAAGTACCAGCACCACATGTTCGTGGTCGAGGTGGACGAAAGCCGCGACGGCGAAAACGACGACGCGGCGGTGAAGAACAAGTCGCAGACGCGGATCAACGCGCTGAAGCCGATGAACTGCCCCTGCCACGTTCAGGTGTTCAACCAGGGTCTGAAGTCTTATCGCGACCTGCCGCTGCGGCTGGCCGAGTTCGGATCATGTGCGCGGTTCGAGCCGTCGGGCGCACTGCACGGGATCATGCGTGTGCGCGGCTTCACGCAGGACGACGCGCATATCTTCTGCACCGAGGAGCAGATCCAGGAGGAGTGCGCGCGGTTCATCGACTTCCTTGCGGATATCTACCGCGAGCTTGGTTTCCCTGAATTCGAGATTCGTTTCGCCACCCGCCCCGAGAAACGTGTCGGGACGGATGAGAGCTGGGACTATGTCGAAGGCGCGCTGGAAAATGCGATCAAGGCCGTGGGCCGTGATTACACGCTGGAGCCGGGGGATGGCGCGTTCTACGGGCCGAAGCTGGACTTCTACCTCACCGACGCAATTGGCCGGGTGTGGCAATGCGGCACCTTCCAGGTGGACCCGAACCTGCCCGAGCGGCTGGACGCGAGCTATATCGCGCAGGACGGGGCCAAGCACCGGCCCTACATGCTGCACCGTGCCTGCCTTGGCAGCTTCGAGCGCTTCATCGGCATCCTGATAGAGGAACATGCCGGGCGGCTGCCCTTCTGGCTCGCGCCTCGGCAGGTGGTGGTCGCCTCGATCGTGTCGGATGCCGATGATTACGTGCAAGAGGTGGTCGAAGATCTGCGCGCGCGCGGCGTGCGCGCCGAGGCCGATACTCGCAACGAGAAGATCAACTACAAGGTGCGCGAGCATTCCGTCGGCAAGGTGCCGGTGATCCTCGCCTGCGGGATGCGCGAGGTCGAGGAGCGCAGCGTCTCGCTGCGCCGTCTGGGAGAGAAGGCGACGCGCACCGTTGCCCTCGACGAGATCGTGCCGGAGTTGGCCGGCGAGGCGACCCCGCCGGACATGGTCTGAGGCGCGCGCCTCAGACCAGCGCGAAAATCCGCGCCGGGCCGCCGGTGCCGCCGCGATGCTTGGGCGCGCCGATCACGATGGTGGCCCCAGCCGCAGGAACCTTGTCGAGACCCGCCAGGCATTCGATCCCGAAGCGGCCCGTGGGCAGCCAGGCGTAATGCGTGGCGAAATCCGCCGAAGGCCCGTGATCGAGCGAGAGCGTGTCCGACGCGATGGAGCGCGCGCCGGTCTCTTCGATCAGCATCTGCGCGGCCTCGACATGAAAGCCCGGGTAGTGCTGCGCCTCGCCGTCGAAGCCACGGAATGCGTCGCTGCCCGTCTTGGCGGCCCAGCCCGAATGGAGGGCCACGCAGGCGCCGTCCGGGATCGGGCCATTTGCCGCGATCCACGCCTTCAGGTCGTCGGGCGTGACCTGCGCGTCGGCATCGTCGGCGGCGCGGGCGGCGATATCGACCACGCAGAGCGGGGCCACGAGGTTACCCACGGGTATCTCGTCCACCGACGCGCCATCGGCGGAGAAGTGCAGCGGCGCATCGACATGGGTGCCGGTGTGCTCGTTGACGGTGAGCGTCAGCAGGTTGAAGCCGTGCTCTTCGAAGTTGAAGTTCTGCTCGGTCGAGATGCCGGGCGCGCCGAAATAGGTGGGAAAATCGGCGTCATAGGCATGGGTCAGGTCCTCGACCGCGCCGTGCCCGTGAGCAAGAGCGGCGGGCGCGCCGAGAGGTGCGAGCGCCGCCCCCGCGCCGGCAGTGGCCGCCGCCGTGAAGAAGCCGCGCCGCGACAGCATCCTGTCCTTGACCGCGTTGATGATACAGGCGTCACACATTGGTCTTTCTCCTCTGCTGTTGGATCGCGGCGCGGATGGCGGGGCTATAGCCCGAAGCCCCTGAGCGCGCGAAAGTCGATCTGCTCGACAAGTGCAATCATCTCTTCGGGGGTGGCACCGTTGGCCTTGACGAGAAAGCGGTTCGCCACGAGCCCCGTCATTTCGCCGTCCTTGATCATGAATTTCTCGCGCCCAACGCGCTCGACCCGGGCGCCGTACATGGCTGCGTTGGCGATCATGCCGGACATGGCACCCACCATCGGGTTGTCGGCCATGATGGTGATGGTCATGCGCTTGCCGTCGCCCGCATAGGTGGCCTCGGCCCCGGTGCCGCCGCCCATCATGGCGAGCCCGGCGTTCATCTCGGTGTTGATCTCGCGGGTCCAGCCCTCGGGCGCGTCGGGCAGGAAACCCGCGAGCGCGTCGGTCTTGAGGGCGAGCAGAAGCTGGCGCGCATAGTCGAGTTCTTCGAGCGCATAGGTGGTATCGCCGGCCTCGTAGGCGTCGCGCGCGCTTTGCAGCGTTTCCGATATCTCGTCGGCGGTAGCTGGCAGGCCGAAACCGATCACAAGGGCCGCAGTCGCCAGCGAAAAACGTGTCATTTGCGAACGCTCCATAATACATGCAAAAGGGTGTCTGATGCCGGAAACTTGCCGCCGCGACATCGCGAGTTTACGTCAAGTGGTGTAGTTTTCAAGACTGGCGGCGGGAGAGGGGCCATGATCGCGCTGATGCGCCTGCTGATCTTCGGAGGGATCGCCCTTGCCGCGCTCTATCTGGGCCTGTCATGGTATTTTCGTGCGGCCCATCGCGAACGAATGGAGCGCGACTGGGAAGCGGCGGGCCGTCCGGGCAACCGCGAGGCCTATATCGAGGAGGGAATGGCGCAATACGAGCGGTCCTTGCGGCGCAGGCTCTTGTGGCTGGTTTTCATTCTGCCGGTGACGGCGGTGGCGGCCATCATCTGGTTCACGAATTTCAACTGAGGAGGCCGCGCGATGGTCTATGTGAAATGGGGCTTCAGGGCGATCTTCTGGATCGTGGTGCTGGCCTTTCTGCACTACACGCTGCCGCAACATGATATTGCGCGGATCACCGACACCTATGAAAAGCGGGTCAATCCCGGCGATAACGCGCTGTTCTGGTCGAACGCCGATACCGGCGAGGATCCCACGGCTACCGAGCGCGACGTGTTCTTCATCCAGACCTTCCTGACCGATGACGACCCGATGATCTATCGCAACGAGGATACCGGCTGGGGCTGGCCGCCCTATTTCAAGTTCGACACGTCGAATTTGCAGGCCGAGGCCTCGGACATGATGTCGAAGAAGTCGGCGGAGACCGCGCAATGGGTGGCGATCCGTCATTACGGCTGGCGCAACGAGTTCCTGTCGATCTATCCCAACGCGATCTCGCTCTGGCCGGTCGAGGGGCCGGACGCGCGGATCGTGCCGTGGTTCAACATCGTTGTCCTGACGCTGCTCGCCGCGCTGGGGTGGGCGATCCGCGTGCGCTGGAACCGGTTCTGGGCGCGCCGCGGCGCGCCCGAGGGCGGCGAATGGCGCGAGGCCGCGGACTAAGCGGTCAGCGTGCCCCGTAATAGAGCCCGACGACGTGCTCGGCCTCGGCGAAGAACAGCCAGCGCGACACGGCGATGCCGACAATGTGGCTGATCGCGGCCAGAGCCGCCGCGGCGTGGCTGAACGGCAGCGCCAGCAGCACGAGCGGCAGGGCATAGCCGAGCGCAAGCGCGATTATCCGCAGTTTCGCGGCGTGCTTGCGCCCCACCACGAAGACGAATTCGCGCAGCAGGTAATTGCTGCCGGTATGCGGCGGGGCGAAGGCGCGGACGTGGCCGATCCCGCCCAGCCCGGTGGCCGTGGCCATGTCGGTGCCGCTCGCGGCCAGCGCGCCGTCGCCGCGCATCCACCACAACACCTGCACCAGCCCCGCCACCGCCAACAGCGCCATCGCGGCGGTCGCCTGCCCGGCCAGCAGCGCCCCGCCCGAGAGCGAGACGGCAATGAACAGCGCCGGGGTGAGCGGCGTCTTCCAGCGCGGCACGGTGCGCAGTTGCGCGTAGATCATCGAGGTCGTGTACACCGTGGCCAGCGCCAGCACCGCCCCCAGCCAGCCGAGAGGCGCGATCCGCGTGTCCAGAAAAATCAGCGCCGCGCCGTAGACGCCCATGACCACGAGCGCGGCCACCGAGGCCACGCCTTCGCGCGAGAGCCAGCTCGACCGCCACTGGCTGAACGCCTTCCACGCGCGCTCGGGATGGCCGAGGTGGAAGGTCGAGGCCAGTAGCCCGCCCGCTGCGAGCGCATAGCCCACGGCGAAGAAGACGAAGGCCACCCAGCCGGTGACGTCGGGCAGGCCGAGGCCCAGCCAGAACAACAGGCCGAACCCGGCGCCGGAGAGAGTGGTGAAGGCGATGACGGAACGAGCGGGGTGCATGTCAGAGCCTTTCCAGTGTGCGGTCGAGCCAGCCGAGGAAGCCCTTGGGTTCCTCGGCCACGGGGTCGAGCAGGGGGGCCAGAACGTCGACCTCGTCGAGCGTGTCGCGCGGGCGCGGCGGCAGGTACTGGTTTACGGGTTTGGTGCCCTGTTCGGGCATGAGATCCATCCCGCCGCGTTCGGCCACCAGTTTGGATACGTCGCTATCGGGGTCGCCCAGATCGCCGAAATGCCGCGCACCCGCCGGGCAGGTGCGCACGCAGGCGGGCACGCGGTCCTCCTCGGGTAGGTTGTCGTTGTAGATTCGGTCGACGCAGAGGGTGCATTTCTTCATCACGCCCTCGGCGGCGTCCATTTCCCGCGCGCCGTAGGGGCAGGCCCAGGCGCAGAGCCCGCAGCCGATGCAATCGCTCTCGTTCACGAGCACGATCCCGTCCTCCACCCGTTTGTAGCTCGCGCCAGTGGGGCAGACGGTGACGCAGGGCGCATCCTCGCAATGCAGGCAGGACTTGGGGAAGTGCACGAGTTGCGCGGCGGGATGCGGCATCGCGGAGGTCGCCAGGGGCTGCACCTCGTAGCTGTGCACGCGGTTGAGGAAGGTGCCGGAGGGATCGGCGCCGTAGGGCTCTTGATCGCTGAGCGGCGCGCCGTAATTCTCCGTGTTCCAGCCCTTGCAGGACACCACGCAGGCATGACAGCCGACGCAGGTGTCTAGGTCGATCACGAGACCGAGTTTCCGGGTCGTGGTTTCGGGAAGCGTTGTCATGCGGCGCGCTCCTCAACGGTGTGGGGTCGGGTGCTCATCGGCGCTTCGCGGGTCTTGTCCCATGTGGCGATGAACCAGATGAAAGAGCCGATGCCAAAGGCGACAAAGGCCAGAATTGCGAGCAACGTCAGTGTCTTGCCGCTCATTTCTCGACCTTCCATTCCAGGTGATCGGGGCCTTGCCCCACCGGCGATTTGACCGGGGCGAAGGCCGGTTGCGACTCTGTCGGCGCTTGGACCTTCTCGATCCTTACCCGCAGGTCGAACCACGCCGCCTGACCAGTGATCGGATCGGAGTTGGACCAGCGCAGGCCATCGCCCTTCTCGGGCAGCAGCTCGTGGATGAGGTGGTTGAGCAGAAAGCCGCGGGTGGCCTCGGGGGCATCCTCGGAGAGCGCCCAGGCGCCCTTGCGCTTGCCGATGGCGTTCCAGGTCCAGACGGTGTTCTCGTTGAGTGCCGCCATGTGCGCCACCGGCACGGTGATCTCGCCATGCGCCGAGGTGACGCGCGCCCAGTCGCCGTCGCGGAACCCGTGTTTCTCCCACAGTTTCGTCGGCAGGTAGAGCGGGTTTTCACCGTGGATCTGGCGAAGCCACGCGTTCTGTGTGCCCCAGGAGTGATACATCGCCATCGGACGTTGCGTCAGGGCGTGGATGGGGAATTCTTCGGTGTCGATGCTGTCATCTTCGAGCGGCGGATACCAGATCGGCAGCGGGTCCATGGTGGATTTGATCCGGTCGCGCAGGTGATCGGGTGGCTGGCGGTCGCCGTAACCTTCGGCGGCGAGCTGGAAGCGGCGCATCGGTTCGGCGTAAAGGTCGAAGATGTAGGGTTGGGGCGTGTCGAAAATGCCCATTCCCACGGCCCAGTCCTGGTAGGCCATGTTCCACGGCTTGTAGTAATTTGCGCCCTCGGGAATGTGGCTGACGAAGAAGCCGCCATTCTCGATATAGCGGTCAAGCTGTGCGGGGTTGGGCGCGCCGCGACCCACATCCGCGCCATCGCCGCGAAAGCCCGCGAGCGGGCCGATGCCCGGCTTGCGTTCGTGGTTGACGATGTAATCGGCGTAATCGCGGTAGCGCGGCGTGCCGTCCTCGGTTGTAAAGCCCGGCAATTTCAGCTTGTTGGCCAGTTGCACCAGCACCGTCTGAAAGCCGCGCACGTCACGGTCAGGCTCTACCACCGGCCAGCGGATCGCGTCCGCTGCGGCATCCGCCTCGCAGATCGGGCGGTCGAGCAGCGAGATGCAGTCGTGCCGCTCCAGATAGGTGGTGTCGGGCAGGATCAGGTCGGCATAGGCGACCATTTCGGAACTGTAGGCATCCGAATAGATGATGCGCGGAATGACATAGTCGCCATTCTCATCGGTGTCGGTCAGCATCTCCATCACGCCGCGCGTGTTCATCGAGGAATTCCATGACATGTTGGCCATGTACATGAACAGCGTGTCGATCTTGTAGGGATCGCCGGCATGGGCGTTGGAGATGACCATGTGCATCAGCCCGTGGGCCGACATCGGGTTTTCCCAGGTAAACGCCTTGTCGATGCGGGCGGGGGTGCCATCCTCCTTGAGCGCGAGGTCTTCGGGACCACGGACAAATCCCAGATGCGGGCCGTCGAGCGGGCTGTTCGGGGCGCTCTTGCAATGCGGCGTGGGGTGGGCGCTGACCGGCTTGGGGTAGGGCGGCTTGAAGCGGAAGCCGCCGGGCACCTCGACCGTGCCGAGGATGATCTGCAGCACATGAAGCGCGCGGGCCGTCTGGAAGCCATTGGAATGGGCGGATATTCCGCGCATGGCGTGGAAGCTGACCGGGCGGCCGGTCATGGTCTTGTGCGTCTCGCCGCGGAAATCGGTCCATTCGTGATCGAGGGTGATTTCCTCCTCGAATGCCACGCGGGCGATCTCGGCGGCGATGCGGCGGATCTTGTCGGGGGTGACGCCACAGCGCTCTGCCACCGCCTCGGGGGCGTATTGGGGATCGAGATAACGCTCGGCCATCAGGTGCATCACCGGGCGATGCGTGATGCCATCGACCTCGTGGGTGGCGCCGAGATCGGGGCGCACGCCGGGGGTATCAAAGGCCGTGAGCTTGCCGGTGTCGCGGTCGATGACTGTCGGTTTCCCGTCGGTATCGCGTAGGAAGAGCCCATGCTCGGGCGAGTCCGGGTCTGCATTCACCAGAACCGGGGCGTTGGTGTAGCGGGCGAGGTAGTCGAGGTCGATCTTGCCCGCGCGCATCAATTCGTGGATCAGCGACAGGACGAAGAGGCCATCGGTGCCCGGCGTGATACCCACCCAATCGTCGGCCACGGCGTTATAGCCCGAGCGGATCGGGTTCACCCCGATCACCCGCGCGCCGCGCGCCTTGATCTTGCCGATGCCCATCTTGATCGGGTTGCTGTCGTGATCCTCGGCCACGCCGAACAGCATGAAGAGCTTGGTGTGGTCCCAATCCGGCTGGCCGAATTCCCAGAACGCGCCGCCCATCGTGTAGATGCCCCCGGCGGCCATGTTGACCGAGCAGAAGCCGCCATGCGCCGCGAAATTCGGCGTGCCGAAATTCTGCGCCCAGTAGCCGGTGAAGCTCTGGCTCTGATCGCGCCCGGTGAAGAAGGCGAGCTTGGACGGATCGGTCTTGCGGATCGGCTCCAGCCAGTCGCAGGCGATCTGCAAGGCCTCGTCCCAGGAAATTTCCTCGAACTCACCCGATCCGCGGGGGCCCACACGTTTAAGCGGCGCGCGAAGGCGGGAGGGGGCGTTGACCTGCATGATTCCTGCGGAGCCCTTGGCGCAGAGCACACCCTTGTTGACGGGGTGATCGCGGTTTCCCTCGATATAGGCCACCTTGCCACCCTTCATGTGCACGTTGATCCCGCAGCGGCAGGCGCACATGTAGCAGGTGGTCTTGCGCACCTCGTCGGAGACGTGCGGAGACGTGTCGATACGGGGTTGCTGTGTCATTGGCGGCCTGTCCTCCCTTGGCCCGACGTTAGGCCAGGCTGCGGGCCGGTGCGACCCGTATTCTGCAATCTTCGCGTTCCGTGAACATGCGTTTCGCTCTTTCTGAAACTGGCGGCACAGCGTTTCGTTTTCATCATGCGGATGTGTCGAGCAGCGCCAGCGCGTCGGCGGCGATCATGCGTTCCTCCTGCGCCGGGACGATCCAGGCTGCGATCGCCGAATCCGGCGCGTGCAGGCGCAGTCTGCCGGTGTCGTTGGCCGCCATGTCCGCCCGCAACCCGAGCCAGCCCAGCCCGGCCATGATACGCGCACGAATGGGGGCTGCGTTCTCGCCGATGCCGCCGGTGAAGGCCACGGCGTCGAGCCCCTCCATCGCGGCGACGAGCGAGCCCGCGTGGCGGACGGCCCAGTAGCAGAAATGGTCGATGGCGAAGCGGCTCTCGTCGCTGTCGTCGCCAAGCAGCGCGCGCATGTCCGAATGCCCACCAGATAGCCCGAGTAACCCGCTGTTCTTGTTCAGCAATTCATGAGTGCCTGCAATCCCGTCCTCTTCGGCCAGGCGCAGTACGGCGTTGCCGTCGATCTCGCCCGTGCGGGTGCCCATGGTGAGCCCACTGAGCGGCGAGTATCCCATGGTTGTGGCGACTGATCTGCCGTCGCGGATGGCGCAGATTGAGGCCCCGTTGCCGAGGTGAAACGCCAGTAGCCGCGCGGGCAGGGCTCCGCCACTGATCCCCGGCATGGTGCGCACCACCGAGGCGTAGGACGTGCCGTGAAAGCCGTAGCGGCGAATGCCGCGCGCTTCGATCTCGGGCGCCACGGCATAGCGCAGGGCAACCTCGGGGTTGGTGGCGTGGAACGCGGTGTCGAAGCTGGCGGTCTGTGGGACGCCAGGGGCGAGGCGCGCCAGCGTCTCGATGGCGGCGAGGTTGTGGGGGTTGTGCAGGGGTGCGAGGGCAGCGCACCGGTCGATGGCGGCGATGGTGTCGGGGGTGACGCGCACCGGCGCCGTCAGCTCGGTGCCGCCATGCACCACGCGATGCGCTGCGGCGCGAAAGCGGGCAAGGGGAAATCCATGATTATCAAGCTCTTGGAGGATGGATTCCAGGGCCGATGCGTGATCGGGCAGGGCATGTGCGGAGGCATTCCCGCCGATCTTTAGCAGGCCCGCGCCGCCGATACCGTCAGCGATACCGCTCAGCCGTTCTGCAAGCCCGCCGTCAAAGACGGCGAGCTTGATCGACGAGGACCCGGCATTCAGGACCAGTACGAGATCACCGCTTGCCGGGTCCGTCATCGGCTCAGACCTGCTGTGCGCGCATGTCGGCGGGGTCTATCCCGGCCACGGCGACGGGCTCTTTCATCGCGTCGCGGCGGAACGGCTCGCCCAGTTCCTGGTTGAGCAGCACCTCGATCAGGGTCGTGGTGTTGTTTTCCATCTGGTCCTTGATCGCCTGGTCGAGCGCGTCGGTGAGGGCATCCATCGTCTTGACCTGCACGCCCTTGAGGCCGCATGCCTTTGCGATTCCTGCATAACTGACCTTCTCGTCAAGCTCGGTGCCGACGAAATTGTCATGGAACCACAGGGTCGAGTTGCGCTTTTCCGCGCCCCACTGGTAGTTGCGGAAAACGATCTGGGTCACCGGCGGCCATTCCTCGCGGCCGATGGCGGTGAGTTCGTTGACCGCGATGCCGAAGGCCCCGTCACCGGCAAAGCCGACCACCGGCACGTCCCGGCAGGCAATCTTGGCGCCGACGATGGCGGGCAGGCCATAGCCGCAGGGACCGAACAGGCCGGGGGCGAGGTACTTGCGCCCTTCCTCGAAGGAGGGGTAGGCGTTGCCGATGGCACAGTTGTTGCCAATATCCGACGATATGATCGCCTCCTTGGGCAGAGCAGCCTGAATGGCGCGCCACGCCATGCGCGGGCTCATCCAGTCGGGTTTGTCGGCGCGGGCGCGCTCGTTCCAGGTGGTGCCGGGGTCGTCATCCTCGTGATCCATCGAGGAAAGCTGCTGCGCCCAAGTGGATTTTGTGTTTGCGATCAGTGCCTTGCGTCCATCTCGGTCGGTATCTCCCGCGGTGTCGGAGAGGCGCGCGAGGATGCCCTCGGCGACCTTCTTTGCATCGCCGACGATGCCGACGGTGACCTTCTTGGTCAGGCCGATGCGGTCTGGGTTGAGATCGACCTGGATGATTTTCGCGTCCTTGGGCCAGTAGTCGATGCCGTAGCCCGGCAGGGTCGAGAACGGGTTGAGCCGCGTGCCGAGGCAGAGCACGACATCGGCCTTGGAGATCAGCTCCATCCCCGCCTTGGAGCCGTTATAGCCCAGCGGCCCGGCGAAAAGCGGGTGAGAGCCGGGGAAGGCGTCGTTGTGCTGATAGCCCACGCAGACCGGAGCATCCAGCCGCTCGGCCAACTTGCGCGAGGCGTCGATGCCATCCGCCAGCACCACGCCCGCGCCGTTGAGGATGACGGGGAATTTCGCGTCGCTCAGCAGGGCGGCCGCTTCGGCAATCGCGGTTTCGCCGCCGGAGGGGCGCTCGAATTCCAGCGCGTCGGGCAGGTCGATATCCACCACTTGCGTCCAGAAATCACGCGGCACGTTGATCTGGGCGGGGGCGGAGGCGCGTTTTGCCTTGAGGATCACGCGGTTGAGCACCTCGACCACCCGGGAGGGATCGCGCACTTCCTCTTGGTAGGCGACCATGTCCTCGAACAGTTTCATCTGCTCGACCTCCTGAAAGCCGCCCTGGCCGATGGTCTTGTTAGCGGCCTGCGGGGTGACCAGCAGCAGCGGGGTGTGATTCCAGTAGGCGGTTTTCACGGCGGTGACGAAATTGGTGATGCCGGGGCCGTTCTGCGCGATCATCATCGACATCTCGCCACAGGCGCGGGTGTAGCCATCGGCCATCATCCCGGCGCTACCCTCGTGGGCGCAATCCCAGAAGGTGATCCCGGCGCGCGGGAACAGGTCCGAGATCGGCATCATGGCCGATCCGATGATGCCGAAAGCATGTTTGATTCCATGCCGTTGCAGGGTTTTTACAAAGGCTTCTTCGGTGGTCATCTTCATTGGGGGCTCCTTGGGGCTGGGGCGCGGGTGGCGCGCGAGGCATGTCCGGTCATGCGGACCCTAGCCGGGAGACGGCAGGCCGAGTAGGGCCAGATTGAGGCGTCAGCTATGACCAAGATAGTAAATTATTGAGAACAGAAGTATCATTAATCGAGTTTATTGTTCAAGCAAATCGAGAAGGAAGATGTTCATCCTTTGATAATCTATTGATTCTAAGATGATAAATGTCACTCTGGAAGGACCGCCCCGTGGCCTGGCCAGATGTCCAATTCAGCGGCCAGCCGTCCGATCCCCTCGGCGATGCGATCGGACGGGATCGAGGAATAGGCCAGTCGGTAGAAATTGTTCGGGCGATCCGGCCCGTGGAAGAACGGTGCGCCCGGCTCGATGAGCACGCCCCGCGCCCGCAGCCGGGCGTCAAGACGCGAGGTGTCCACGTCGCGGGGGGCCTGCATCCAGATCGACGAGCCGCCGAATGCGCCGCGCCCGGCGATGTCGAGCCCGTGCGCCGCGAGTGCCGTCTCCATCACCTCTCGCCGACCGGCGAACACCCGCGCCATGCGGCGGATCAGGCTGTCGTAGTGGCCGAGGCTGAGGAAATAGGCGGCGGTGCGCTGCATCAGGCCCGGCGGATGCCGCAAAACCGAGGCGCGCAGCGCCCGCGCCTCTCGGATAAACGCTTTTGATCCAACGAGATAGCCAAGGCGCAACCCTGGGAAAACCGACTTGGAAAAAGAGCCCACGTAGATGACCCTACCTTCCGTATCGAGCGACTTGAGCGCCGGGAGAGGGGGGTGGAGAAAGGCCATCTCGAACTCGTAATCATCCTCGACGATGAGCGCCTCGCGCTCGGCGGCCTGCGCGAGCAGCGCGCGGCGGCGGTCGAGCGGCATGGTGGCGTTGGTGGGCGACTGGTGGCTGGGCGTGGTGAAGATCACGTCGGCGTGGCGCGGCAGCGCCTCGGGGGGCAGGCCGTCACGATCCACTTTCACAGGGTGGAGGTGACAACGCGATTGGGTGAGGATGTCGCGCAGCGCGTGGTAGCACGGGTTCTCGATCACCGCGGTTCGGCGCTGCGTCAGCAGCACCTGCGCGGCCAGCCAGAGCGCGTTTTGCGCCCCCATTGTTATAAGGATTTCAGAGGGTTGGGCGAGAATTCCGCGGCGTGGCAGGATGTGGCGCGCGATGAACTCGACGAGTTTGGGATCGTCGCGGTCGTAGTGGTCGGCGCTCAGCGCGTGGAAATCCCGCGCCCCCAGCGCCCGCAGCGCGCATTGCCGCCAGTTGGCGTGGTCGAATAGCTGCGGATCGGTCTGGCCATAGATGAACGGAAAGGGGTAGCGCGCCCAGTCGAGCGGCTTTTCCGGGGTGTCACCATCGCTGTAGCGCCGCCCCAGCGCGCGGGTCCAGTCGATCGTCTCGCTGCGCGGGACGGGATCGGCGAAGGCCGGAGGTTCTGGTGCGTTTTCAGAGACATAGTAGCCGGACCTATCGCGGCTTTCGAGGTAATCGCTGGCCTGCAACTCGGTCAGCGCGAACGTCACGGTGATACGGCTGACGCCAAGATGCGCGGCGAGACGGCGCGAAGAGGGGAGCTTTTCTCCCTTGCGGAACCGGCCTGACAGGATTCCTTGCGCGATCATCTGCCGGATCTGCGCCTGCAGCGTGCCCTCGGCGTCGGGAGCGAGGAAAAAGGTTTCGACAGGGATCGCCATGCGAGAATGGTAGACTGGACCTAGCCGGCGCGCAATCTGGTCTGATGGCGATTTCACGAACCTTGCGGTTCAGCGCGCGAACCGCGAGGTTCGACCCCGGGAGCGCACGGTGCCCCCCCGTGCGCGCAAGCCAAGGGAGGCAAATACGATGATCGCGGTGATATTCGAGGTGATCCCCGGCGAGGGACAGACCGACCCCTACCTGGAAGTGGCGGCGAAGATGCGGCCCCTGGCCGAGGCGGTGCCGGGCTTCATCAGCGTCGAGCGGTTCCAGAGCCTCACGCAGCCCGGCAAGCTCTTGTCGCTGTCGTTCTGGGAGGACGAGGCCGCGGTCGCGCAGTGGCGGCAACTGGAGGCGCATCGCGGCGCGCAGAAGGCGGGCCGCGAGGTGATGTTCGACGATTACCGCTTGCGGGTGGTGAGCGTGATTCGCGACTATGGCAAGTTCGAGCGCGCAGAGGCCCCCGGGGACAGCCGCGCGGCGCATGGCGGCTGACACAAACCATCGCCAAGCTGTGATTTGCGCGCATACGCCGGGGCGGCTAGCCCTTGGTGCAGCAAACCACGCGACGGAGCCGGATCACCATGGATGCCACCCGCCTGAGCCCGCAGGACAAGCTGGATGGACTGGCGCTGCTGATCCTGCGGCTGGGGCTGGCATGGTTCATCTTTTTGTGGGCGGCGCACAAGATCATCACGCCCAAGCAGTACCAGAACCTTGCGCGGCATTTCGACGGGGTCGAGGTGAGCGTGGGCCAGGTCATGCTGGGCGGCTGGGTGCAGATCGCGCTGTGCGCGCTGGTGGCGCTCGGGGTGCTGCGGTATCTGAGCTATGGCAGCCTGCTGGTGATGCATGTCTTTACCGTCACCCGCCGCTGGGAGGGGTTTGTCGATCCCTTCGCGCTCAATGACCGGGGCTTTCCGGTGAATCGCAACCAGGTGATCGACCTGGCGGTGCTGGGGGCATTCATCGCGCTGGTGCTGCTGATCCGGCGCGATCACTTCAGCGTCGGTGGCTGGCTGGCGCGTCACGACCGACCGCGCTGGTGGCTGTGACGCCTGTTAGCGTGTCGCGATCATTCGCATTCACGCGACACGTTAACTGCTTGATTTTGCATGTTCAAGAAGCTCAAAACCGGTTCCCACTTTTGAGCAACATGCTCTACCCCGCCGCGCCTGTCACGCGGTTGACATGGCCCATCTTGCGACCGGGGCGGGCCTCGGCCTTGCCGTAGAGGTGGATCGCCGCGCGCGGGTCGCGCAGCAGGTCGGGCAGGCGGTCGATATCCGAACCGATGAGGTTCTCCATCTCCGCGTCGGCGTGGCGGCTGCCATCGCCGAGCGGCAGGCCGGCCACCGCGCGGATGTGCTGCTCGAACTGGTCGACGGCACAGCCCGCCTGCGTCCAGTGGCCGGAATTGTGCACCCGCGGTGCGATCTCGTTGACGAGGAGCGCCTCGGGCGTGACGAAAAGCTCTACCCCCATGACGCCGACGTAATCGAGCGCGTTGAGGATGCGCCCCGCGAGCAGCGCGGCGTCGGCGCGCTGTGCCGCAGAGAGGCGCGCGGGCACGGTGGTGCGGCGCAGGATGCCATCCTCGTGCACGTTCTCGCCGGGGTCATAACAGGCGACCTCGCCCGAGAGACCGCGCGCGGCGATCACCGAGACCTCGTGCGAGAAGGCGACGAACCCCTCGTAGATGGCCGGCTGACCGGCCATTTCCTCTAGCGCGGCGGCGGCGCCTTCGGGGGTGTCGATGCGCACCTGCCCCTTGCCATCATAGCCGAAGCGGCGGGTCTTGAGGATGCCCGGCGCGCCGATTTCTGCCAGCGCCTCGGCGAGGTCCTCGGCATCGTCCACGGCGGCAAAGGGGGCGGTGGCGAGGCCGAGATCGGTGAGCGCGGCCTTTTCCACGAGCCGGTCCTGGCTGACCTTGAGGGCGCGGCGGCCCGGGCGCACGGGCGCGAGACCGGAAAGCAGGTCGAGCGCGGCGGCGGGGATGTTCTCGAACTCGAAGGTGACGACATCGCAGGCGGCGGCAAAGGCGCGCAGGGCGTCCTCGTCCTCGTAGGGGGCCTTGAAGTGGACATTCGCGACGTGGCTGGCCGGGCAGTCGGCGGCAGGCTCGAAGATGCAGGTCTTGAAGCCGAGCCGGGCGGCCGCGACCGAGAGCATCCGGCCAAGCTGGCCACCGCCCAGGATGCCGATGGTGGCGCCGGGGGCGAGGGAGGCGTGGGGATCACTCATCGCGGGGCTCTTCGGGGATCGAGGCAGAAAGCGCGGCGCGCCAGTCGTCGAGACGCTGGGCCAGCGCGGCATCCTCATTGGCGAGAATCGCGGCGGCCATCAGCCCGGCATTGGCCGCGCCGGCCGCGCCGATGGCCATCGTTGCCACGGGGTAGCCGCGGGGCATCTGCACGATGGAGTAGAGGCTGTCGAGCCCTGAGAGCGCGCGGGTCTGAATCGGCACGCCGATCACCGGCACGCGGGTCTTGGACGCCATCATGCCGGGCAGATGCGCCGCCCCGCCCGCACCGGCGATGATCGCCTTGAGCCCGCGCCCGACGGCATCGCGGCCATAGTCCCAGAGCCGGTCGGGGGTGCGATGCGCCGAGACGATGCGCGTCTCGTAGGCCACGCCCAGATCGTCGAGTATCTGTGCCGCCTCGCGCATGGTGGGCCAGTCGGACTGGCTGCCCATGATGATGCCGATCTTCACGCCTGTCATTCGCGCCCCCTGATTTGGAGCGCGCACTATACCCATGACGGGGGGTTACGCAATGATGTCGGGGTAGAGCCGGTCCTCTATCCGGGCGATCGTGTCGCGCAGCCAGAGCTTTTTCTTCTTGAACCGTTGCAGGGTGAGCTGGTCGGCGGTGGGCCGTTCCTGAAGCGCGCGGATGGCCGCGTCGAGATCGGCGTGTTCGCGGCGGAACTCTTCCAGCTCGACGCGCAGGACCTCGTCGGTTTTCATCGAAAGGTCGCTATAGGCGTTCATGGCAAGCGGGTCCTCTCTTGATGCCGGGCGCATAGAATAGCCGATCCGGGCGGGTTCGCAAAGGGCTTGCGCGGGGCGGGTTCCGCCCCCATATTTTGCTCGTCGGGTCGCCGTTGCGGGGCCCGGCGAAATGGACGGTCGCTTAGCCAAGGACGTGTCGATGACAAAGCTTTCACTGGGGTCGCACCCCTACCTTCTGGGTTTCGAGCAGCTTGAGCGGCTGCTGGAACGCAGTGCCAAATCCGGCAACGAGGGCTATCCGCCCTTCAACATCGAGCAGACTTCGCCCAATTCCTATCGCATCACGCTGGCCGTGGCGGGGTTCTCGGAGGATGATCTGTCGATCACCGTGGAGGACCGCCAACTGGTCATTCGCGGGCGGCAGGCGGACGGGAACGCGGAGCGCGTGTTCCTCCATCGCGGCATCGCGGCGCGTCAGTTCCAGCGCTCTTTCGTGCTGGCCGACGGCGTCGAGGTGGGCGAGGCGATCATCGAAAACGGACTGCTGCATGTCGATCTGCGGCGCATCGAGCCGGAACCGGTCGTGCAGCGGGTCAGGATCACAAAGGGGTAAGCGATCATGGACACGAAATACGATTTCGACACCGACTTCGACACGAGCGCCGGGCGGCCCATCGTCTATGTGCGCACCGTGAAGGCGGATGATCTGCCCGAGGAGATGCGTGCGCAGGTCGGTAACCACAAGACGCTCTACGCGGTGCACAGCACCGAGGGAGAGCGGCTGGCGCTGGTGGCGGACCGCAAGTTGGCCTATTTCCTCGCGCGGCAGAACGACATGGAGCCGGTCGCCGTTCACTGATTGCCTTGCCCGGCCCTTTGCGCCTAAGAGGCGGGAACATGGGGGCCGGAAAGGACAGCACGCGTGACTTCCCCGAGGGTTGCAATCCTGCCATATGGGCAGGCGCTGGGCGTGACGCCTGCGCGCCTGCCTCTGGCGTCTCTCGGCTGGCCGCTGGGCGTGCCGGCGGGCATCGAGGGCGGGGTGCTGGGCGATCTGGACCGCGACGATCACCTGATCGTGCCGCCGCGCAACACGCTGCACCTGCGCCCCGGTTTCGGCACGCGGGCGCGGGTATCGCTGCTGTTCCGTGAGCCGCGCGCGATCCACGGCCATCACATGCGGCTCTTGCAGCTATTCAGCCACCGGCGGTTTTTTCGTGTGCTGACCGGCGACCCGGGCCTGATCGCGGCGCTGCCGAACGCGGTCGAGTTTCCGATGGGGGGCTCCTGGGTGCCGCACTGGCGCGATGTGTCGTGCGAGAAGCGCGCGATGTGTTCGCTGATCGCCTCGGCCAAGCGGTCGCAACCGGGGCACCGGCTGCGCCACGCGGTGGTGGACTGGGCGCGCGAGGCGCGCGCGGATGTCGAGGTCATGGGGATGGGATACCGCCCGTTCAGCGAGAAGGCCGAGGGGCTGGCGCCCTACCGCTACTCGGTGGTGATCGAGAACGTGCGCGAGCCGGGCTATTTCAGCGAGAAGCTGGTGGATGCGCTGCTGTGCGGGACGGTGCCGATCTACTGGGGCGCGCCGGATATCGGGCGGTTCTTCGACATCGGCGCGATGGTGGTCTGCGACGGGCTGGAGGACGTGCAGCGCGCGGTGGCGGCAATGTCGGAGGCGGATTTCGCCGCACGGGCGGAGGCGCTGGCGCGGGCGCGCGCCGTGGCGGCAGGCTACGCCGATATCGAGGGCCGGGCGGCGCGGGCGGTGCTGGCGGCGGCTCAGGGCGCGGGCGGCCAGAGGCCGTAGCGCGCGGTGATCTCGTCCATGCAGGCGCGGTTGGCGGCGGGGCGGTCGCGCCCGTCGATGACCGCGTCTTGCAGGGCGTGGGCGTCGTCGAAGGCATGGCGCATGCCCGTGCGCGCGGCAGGGGCGAGGCGGATGCCGATGCCCTGCCGGGCAAGCTGGGCCGAGAGCCAGATATCGTCGACAGGCCACGCGGCAGGCGGCGGAATGCAACCCGGACCGGCGAGCCATTCGGGGCGAATGCAGACCCCGGCGAAACCCTGCGCGATATCGGTGAGGCCGGGAGCGGGGGCGCGGTGGCCGTGCCGTTTGAGCCGGTCGAGGCCGAAGCCGGCGGCGGCGGCGGCGTGGCGGTCGGTGGTGGCGTCGAGCAGGGCGGCGGCCCAGCCGGGGGGCATGAGCCAGTCATCGTCGCAATAGATCAGCCGGTCGATATGGCCCGTCAGCGCGCGCGCGGCGGGCAGCGCCTTGGTGGCCGGACCCTCGTCGCGGGGCAGGAGCCATGTCTCGACCCCATCGGGCGTGTCCGGCGGCGGCGCGGCGGCAAAGCGCGCAGGGACATCGGGCAGGGCGAGGATCACGCGGGCAGGCGCCGGGCGTTGGGCGAGCAGGCTGGCCAGGACCGGGCCGAGGTGCGGGTAGCGCGGCGGGATCGAGGTGAGCGAGATGGCGTACATATCCGCGGTCGTGGCGTCGGACGGGCGCGCCGTCAAGGCCGGCGCGGCGTCAGGGGGAATGAGTGGTGCGACACGCCGGGATTGGCCTGGAGCGGTCGTTCAGGTCGTGGTGCCAATGCGCGGAATCGAGGCGCGCTTGCGCGCCGCTCGGGCCTTTTTCGGATTTGGCAGCCATTAAGCGCGGCAGAACGAACCTTGGATCGCCGCGCCGCGGCCCGTCGATGCGCGGCTAATCCTAACGTCCGCCACAAGCCAGAAACCGCCCGGCCCCGCAGCCCCTCAGCCCGCGACGAGGCCCATCTGTTCGAGCTTTAGAAGCACCTGATGGGCGCAGTTGTCGACCTCGACATTCTCGGTCTCCACGCGCAGTTCGGGATTTTCCGGGACGTCGTAAGGGTCGGAAATCCCGGTGAATTCCTTGATCTTGCCCTCGCGTGCCAGCTTGTAGAGGCCCTTGCGGTCGCGGCGTTCGCATTCCTCGATGGAGGTGGCGACATGGATCTCGATGAAGGCACCGTATTGCTCGATCTCCTCGCGCACGGCGCGGCGGGTGGCCCCGTAGGGCGCGATCGGTGCGCAGATGGCGATGCCGCCGTTCTTGGTGATCTCGCTGGCGACATAGCCGATGCGGCGGATGTTGAGGTCGCGGTGTTCCTTGGAGAAGCCCAACTCGGACGAGAGGTTCTTGCGCACGATGTCGCCGTCGAGGAGCGTCACCGGGCGGTCGCCCATCTCCATCAGCTTGACCATCAGCGCGTTGGCGATGGTGGACTTGCCCGAGCCTGAGAAGCCGGTGAAGAACACGGTGAAGCCCTGCTGCGAGCGCGGCGGGAAGCGGCGGCGCAGCTCGCCCACCACCTCGGGGAAGGAGAACCAGTCCGGCACTTCGAGCCCCTCGCGCAGGCGGCGGCGCAGCTCTGTGCCGGAGATGTTGAGGACGGTTACGTTGTCGCGGTCCTCGATCTCGTCCACGGCCTCGTACTGGGCGCGTTCCTGCACGTAGACCATGTGTTTGAAATCGACCATCTCGATGCCGATTTCCTCCTGGTGCTGGCGGAACAGGTCCTGCGCGTCGTAGGGGCCGTAGAAATCCTCGCCCGCCGAGTTCTTGCCCGGTCCGGCGTGGTCGCGGCCGACGATCATGTGGGTGCAGCCGTGATTGCGCCGGATGAGGCCGTGCCAGACCGCCTCGCGCGGGCCGGCCATGCGCATGGCGAGATTCAGGAGGCTCATGGTGGTGGTGGAGGCGGGATACTTGTCGAGCACCGCCTCGTAGCAGCGCACGCGGGTAAAGTGATCCACGTCGCCCGGCTTGGTCATGCCGACCACCGGGTGGATGAGCAGGTTGGCCTGCGCCTCGCGCGCGGCGCGGAAGGTCAGTTCCTGGTGTGCGCGGTGCAGCGGGTTGCGCGTCTGGAAGGCCACGACGCGGCGCCAGCCGAGCTTGCGGAAGAGTGCGCGCAGCTCGTTGGGGGTGTCGCGGCGGGCGCGGAAATCGTAGTGCACCGGCTGCTGGATGCCGGTGACGGGGCCGCCGAGATAGACCTTGCCTGCCGTGTGATGGAGGTAGTTGACGGCCGGGTGCGCGCTGTCGTCGGCGCCGAAGACATGCGCCGCCTCGCGCGCCTTGTCGGGCGTCCAGCGGTCGGTGACGGTCATGGTGGCGAGGATCACCCCCTCCTGGTCGCGCAGGGCGATGTCCTGCCCCGTCTCGACGCCCTCGGCGAATTCCTCGCTCACGTCGAGGGTGATCGGCATCGGCCAGAGCGTGCCGTCGGCGAGCCGCATGTTTTCGACAACGCTGTCGTAATCGGCCTCGGAGAGGAAGCCCTTGAGCGGGTTGAACCCGCCGTTCATCAACAGTTCCAGATCGCAGATCTGGCGCAGGGTGAGATCCCAACTGGCGAGGTCGCCGGCCTCGTGCTTGAGCTTTTGCGCGCTCTCGTAGGAGACGTAGAGTTCGGGGACGGGGGCGAGATTGGGGGACTGCATGGAAACCTTCGTGGTGCTGTGACTGCCGGGGCGGGCGGGGGCCGCCTTTGGCACGCGGATTAGCCCCGCTTGGGACAGGAGTTCAAGGCATAGGCGGTTTGTTTGCGGAATTGAGACAAAAATGACGCGGGCGCGGGTGCGCGTGGAACGGGCGTCGTGGTAGAGGGCGGATGGGCGGAGATCGGTTCCGAGGGTGCGGGTGGGCCCCGCCTCAGACCCATTTCGCCAGCGGCGGCAGGCTCATCAGCACGGCGTTCGCGTCGTGGCCGGTGGCTAGCCCGAACTTGGTGCCGCGGTCGTAGACGAGGTTGTATTCGGCATAGAGGCCGCGGTGGATGAGTTGCGTGTCGCGGTCGGCATCGGTGAAGGGCTGCACGCGGCGACGTTCGACCAGCGGCAGGAAGGCCGGGAGGAAGGCGCGGCCGATATCCTGCGTCAGGGCGAAATCGGCCTCCCAGTCGCCGGTGTTGCGGTCGTCCATAAAGATGCCGCCGACGCCGCGCGCGCGGCCCCGGTGGGGGATGTAGAAATATTCGTCTGCCCAGGCCTTGAGCCGCGGGTAGAGGTCTGCGCCATGCGGATCGAGATGGGCCTGCTGCTGGCCGTGGAAATGGGCAGTGTCCTCGGGGTATTCGATGCAGGGGTTGAGGTCCGATCCGCCGCCGAACCACCAGGCGTGCGGGGTCCAGAACATGCGGGTGTTCATGTGAACGGCGGGGCAATGCGGGTTCTGCATGTGCGCCACGAGGCTGATGCCGGAGGCCCAGAAGCGCGGGGCGCTCTCCATCCCCGGCACGCCGCGCGCGGCCATCGCCTTTTGCGCGGCCTGGCCGAGGTGGCCGTAGACCTCGGAGACGTTGACGCCCACCTTCTCGAACACGCGGCCCTGGCGCATGACGCTCATCAGGCCGCCGCCCGCGTCGGAGCCGTCGTCGCTGGCGCGGCGGGTCTCGCTCACCTCGAAACGCGCGGGGGCGGTGTCGGAGAGCGGGCCGGTGTCGTGGCTTTGCTCCAGCCCCTCGAAGGCGGTCACGATCTCGTCGCGGAGGCTGTGAAACCAGGCGCTTGCGCGGGCCTTTTCCTTGGTGAAGTCGTCGCTCATCTGTGGGCCTGTCAATGGGCGGGGGCGGCGCAGGGATCGAGCAGGGTGCGCCCGCCATCCATCGTCATGATCTGCCCGGTCATGAAGCCCGACCCGTTGGAGGCGAGGTATTGCACCGCCTCGGCCAGTTCGGTGGCAGAGGCGATGCGCCCGAGCGGGGTGTGATCCTCGATATCCTCGCGGTAGGCGCCGTGCTCGCGCAGCGTGTCCTTGAGCGAGGCGCTCATCACCGAGCCGAAGGCCACCGCGTTGACGCGGATGCGGTGCGGTGCGAGCGCCACGGCGAGGCTGCGCGTCATCTGGTCGAGCGCGGCGGACGAGATCGAGTAGGCCATGAGATCGGGATGGGTGCGGCGCGCGGCGATGGACGAGAGGTTGACGATCGCGCCTGCCGAGCTCTTGTCGCTGCCCTTGGCCTGCTTGATCATGCGCCGCGCGACCAGCTGGCTCATCCGCAGGGCTGTCATCAGGTTCTGTTGAAGGAGCGTTTCCACCCCGTCATCGTCGGGGTTGAGCGGGTCGGAGGCGACGACCTGCCGGCAGGCATTGATGAGGATGTCCACCTCCTCGAAGGCGTCGAGCGTGGCCGAGAGCAGGTTGGCCTGCGTCAGTTTCTGGCGCATGTCGCCAGCGAAGAAGCGGATGTTGTCGCTCTCGGCGAGGCTGCCCAGCTCCTTTTTCAGGCGCGCCTCGTCCTTGTCGGCAAACATGACGTTGGCGCCCTTGTCGGCGAAGTGCCGCCCGATGGCGAGGCCGATGCCATTGGCGGCACCGGTGACGATGGCGGTCTTGCCGGAGATGGAGAAGGACATCGGCACGGGCCTTTCGGGATGGTCTGCCGGGCGCGAGACTAGGTTATTTCAGCGCCGCTGGCGAGAGGGGTGGGAGGCGTGGAGGATCTTGAATCGGGAGTCGCCTGCCGCCTCTTCGACGCGTTTGAAATGCTGCGCGAGCGTGGTCTCGTAGGGCAGGTGGCGGTTGGCCACGAGCCACAGCGCGCCCGCCGGTTTCAGCATCATGGCGGCGGCGGCGATGAAGGCGCGCCCGATGCCGGGATCGGCGTTGCGCCCGGTGTGGAAGGGCGGGTTCATGATCACGGTGTTGGCGGGCGTGTCGGGGCGCCACGCGGTGGCGTCGGCCCAGTGGAAATGCGCGCGCGCATCGGTGATGTTGGTGCGCGCGCAGTCGAGCGCGTCATGATCGGCCTCGACGAGGTCGAGATGCTCGATGCTGTCGCGCGAGAGTGCACGGGCAGAGAGGTAGCCCCAGCCGGCCCCGAGGTCGATCACGCGGGCCCCGAGGGTGGCGGGCAGGGTGTCGGCCAGCGCGCGCGAGCCCGGGTCGATCCCGTCGGCGGAGAAGCTGCCCGGCGCGGTGATGAACCCGCCCTCGATCGTGCGCGGCCCTTCGGGTTGCCAGTCGGAGAGGTCGGCGCCGGGGGCGAGGATGAAGAGCTTGCCGTGGGCCTTGGACAGTGGCGCGCCGGGGGTGGCGCGGGCGTGCGCGCGCAGGGCGCGCAGCATCGATTCGATCCCGTCGGTCTTGTCCCCGTCGATGATCACCGGCCCGTCGGTGCAGGCGGCGGCCTGAGCCACCATGGCCTGTGCCAGCGCCCGGGCGCGGGGCATGCACACGAGGGCGGCGGCGTAACGGCCCGAGGGCGCGGTGGCGCGGTCGAACCCCTGCGCGCTGAAATAATCGAAATCGGGGCGCAGCGTGGTGATGACCTGCACCCGGTCGCGCGGCAGGGCGGAGAGGTCTGCGCCCGCGCGCGGCCCGAACACGGCGATGCGTCCGGCCCCGGGCAGGGTGACATGGCCGCCCCCTAGGGCAAGCGTCAGGCGGGTGGCGAGGCCCACGCTATTCCTTTTCCATTGTGCATTGCAGCGGGTGCTGGTGGCGGCGGGCGAAATCCATCACCTGCGCGACCTTGGTTTCCGCGATCTCGTGGCTGAACACACCGACGACGGCCAGGCCTTTCTTGTGCACGGTGAGCATGATCTCGAACGCCTGCGCGTGGGACATGCCGAAGAACCGTTCGAGCACCGCGACGACGAATTCCATTGGCGTGTAATCATCGTTGAGCAGCAGCACCTTGTAGAGTGGCGGGCGTTTGGTCTTGGCACGGGTCTTGGTGACGACCGCGCTGTCGGGGTCGTCGTCTTTGGAACCGGTCATGGTGGTGATCGGGACGTGTGCTGACATGCTGCGCGCTCTTGGCCGTAAGGGTTGGGTCGGTTGCGTATCGGAGGCATTCGCGCCTCGGCCCTTCTATATAACCGATGGCGGCCCCGAGAAAAGGGGGGTGCGCCAGTGCGGCTCAATTCGCCGAAGCGCTGCGTCCGGCGATGAGCGCGGTGAGCTCGTGTGCCGCCGCGGTGACCGCCGCGCCGAAGGCGGGCAGTCGATCGTCGGAGAAGCGCGAGGACGGCCCCGAGATCGAGATGCCGGCGCAGGGCTCGCCGCGCCCGTCGAGGATGGCGGCGCCGATGCAGGACATGCCTTCGTAGCGCTCGTCTCGGTCGAGGGACCATCCGCGCGCGCGGGTGGCGTCGAGATCGGCCATGAGGCTGGCGAGACTGACATGGGTGCGCGCGGTAAAGCCGGTGAGCCCGGTGGTGGGCAGCAGGCGGGCGCGGCGATCCTCGGGGAGGGCGGCGAGGATCGCCTTGCCGGTGCCCGAGGCGTGCATCGGCGTGCGCGAGCCGGGCGGAAAGAAGGCGCGGATCGGGTTGCCGGTCTCGATCTGGCCGATGAATACCACCTCGGAGCCGTCGGGCACGGCGAGGTTGGCAGTCTCGCCGGTTTCTTCCATGAGGCGCCGCATCACCGGGCGGCCCATGTCGGCGAGGCCCGCGCGCTTGAGGTAGGCGACGCCGGTGCGGTACGCCTCCAGCCCCACGGACCAGTCCTGCCGCTCTTCGTCGAAGCGGACGAAATCGCGGCCCTGGAGGGTGGTCAGGATGCGGTGCGTGGTGGCAGGCGGAATGTCGAGCGCGCGAGCGAGGTCGGTCAGGCTCGCGCCGTCGCGGCGGGCCACCTCTGCGAGCAGGCCGAGCGCGCGGTCGAGCGCCTGAAGCGTGCCGGTGCTCTTGTCGGTGAAGGCCGAGCGGGGGCGGCCGCGGGGGCGGGGGGATTTGGTCATGGGCGGCGGCGTGCAAGCACGCCTCGATTCCGCGCAGACGAGATACGTTCGTTGGCCTTGAGGTTCATGACTGTTCTCGGCTTGTCGTCGCGTTCGTGATGAGCATAGGAATAATGAAAAATATTTCCAAGAGCTTTCCTGTTTGTGGAGTTGGAAAATTCAAAGTTTTGTGAATTCAAGTAGTTACAAATTTTCTAGCATAAATGAAAAAGTTTTTCAGAAAAATTGCAATTCGGCACCCTTCGCGCCATTATGGCGTATCGCTAGGAGGACAGTGCCATGTCAGACCAGAACCCGGTTTTCATTCCCGGCCCGACCAACATCCCCGACCGGCTGCGCCGCGCCATGCAGGTGCAGACGATGGACCACCGCTCGCCCGCCTTTGCGGCGGCGTTGGCCCCCGTGCGGGAGGGCTGCAAGCGGGTGTTCGGGACGCAGGATGGAGAGATCGTGATCTTTCCCGCCTCGGGCACCGGCGGCTGGGAAGCCGCGATCACCAACACGCTGAGTCCCGGCGACACGGTGCTGGTGGCGCGCTACGGCATGTTCAGCCATCGCTGGATCGACATGTGCCAGCGCCACGGGCTGGACGTGCGGATCATCGAGTGCCCGTGGGGCAGCGGCGCGCCCGCCGACCGCTTTGCCGAGGCGCTGCGCGCGGACGAAGGCCACGAGATCAAGGCCGTGCTGGTCACCCATAACGAGACCGCGACCGGCGTCAAATCCGATATCGCGGCGGTGCGCGCGGCGATGGACGGCGCGGGGCACCCGGCGCTGTTGATGGTGGATTGCGTGAGCTCGCTTGGCTCGATGCCGTTCGAGATGGACGGCTGGGGCGTGGACCTCGCCGTTTCGGGCTCGCAAAAGGGGTTCATGCTTATGACCGGCATGGCCATCGTGGCTGTGAGCCCCAAGGCGCTGACCGCCGTGGAGAGCGCGACGCTGCCGTGCACCTATTTCGATTTCCGTGACATGCTGGGGGCTTATGCCAGCGGCGGTTTTCCCTACACGCCGCCCTTGCAGTTGATCTTTGGCATGGATGAAAGCCTGAAGATGCTGTTCGAGGAGGGGCTGGAGAATGTCTATGCCCGCCACACCCGCCTGGCCGAGGGGGTGCGGCGCGCGGTAGCGGCCTGGGGGCTGCGGCTGGTGGCGCAATCGCCCGATCTCTATTCGGATACGGTGAGCGCCATCTACGTGCCCGATGGATTTGACAGCAACGCGCTGGTGAACCACGCTTTTGCCACCTACGGGATGAGCTTTGGCATCGGTCTGGGCGAGATGAACGGGCGGGCGTTCCGCATCGGGCATCTGGGCAGCCTGACGGATGCGATGGTGCTGTCGGGGCTGGCCACGATCGAGATGGCGATGGCCGACCTGGACTATCCGATAACCCTTGGCAGCGGCGTAGCCGCCGCGCAGGCGCATTACCGTGCGACCGCAGGCGCGCAGCGCTCGCGGGCCGCTTGAAAAAGGAGACCTTCATGCTGGACCACAAGGAGCGCACCGCCGCCGATCTGACGATCGACGATGTGACGGCCGCGCGCGAGCGGATCGCGCCCTATATCCACCGCACGCCGGTGCTGACCTCGTCGTTTCTCAACGAATTGACGGGGGCTGACCTCTACTTCAAATGCGAGAACTTCCAGAAGGCGGGCGCGTTCAAGGTGCGTGGTGCATCGAACGCGGTGTTCGGCCTGTCGGACGCGCAGGCGGCGCGCGGGGTGGCCACGCATTCGAGCGGCAATCATGCCCTCAGCCTCAGCTATGCCGCCGGGCGACGGGGCATCCCGTGCTACGTTGTGATGCCGCGCACCGCGCCGCAGGCCAAGAAGGACGCCGTGCGCGGCTATGGCGGGATCATCACCGAATGCGAGCCCTCGACCACCAGCCGCGAGGAAGTATTCGCCCGCGTGCAGGAAGAGACGGGGGCGGAATTCGTGCATCCCTACAACGACCCGCGCGTGATCGCGGGGCAGGCGACGTGCTCGGCGGAACTGATCGAACAGGTCGATCGGCTGGATGCGGTGATCGCGCCGATCGGTGGCGGCGGCATGGTGTCGGGCTGCTGTCTGACGCTGTCGAACCTTGCGCCCGATGTGCAGATCTACGCCGCCGAGCCGGAGCAGGCGGACGATGCCTATCGCAGCTTCAAGGCCGGGCACATCATCGCCGATGACGCGCCGGATACGGTGGCCGACGGGCTGAAAGTGCCGTTGAAGGACAACACCTGGCATTTCGTGAGCCGTCACGTCACCGACATCCTGACCGCGAGCGAGGACGAAATCATCGACGCGATGAAGCTGACATGGGCGCGGATGAAGATCGTGATGGAGGCAAGCTGCGCGGTGCCGCTGGCGACGATCCTGAAGAACCGCGAGGTATTCGCGGGCCGTCGCGTGGGCGTCATCATCACCGGCGGCAATGTCGATCTCGACCGCCTGCCCTGGATCAAGTGAGCGAGGACCGGGCGCGGCCCGGGCCACAAGCATAACCGGAGGATACCAATGAAAGACGCGATCAATCTCGACGATTTCGAAGTAGGCTTTGACATCCCCGCCCTGCCGGGCATGAACGAGACCGACATCCAGACGCCGTGCCTCGTGCTCGATCTGGACGCGCTGGAGCGCAACATCAAGAAGATGGGCGACTGGGCCCGCGACCACGGCGTGCGGCACCGGGTGCATGGCAAGATGCACAAATCGGTGGACGTGGCGAAGCTACAGGAAAGCCTTGGCGGGGCCTGCGGCGTCTGCTGTCAGAAGGTGAGCGAGGCGGAGGTGTTCGCCCGCGGCGGGATCAAGGATGTGCTGGTATCAAACCAGGTGCGCGACGCGGCCAAGATCGACCGGCTGGCGCGGATGCCGAAGCTGGGCGCGCGCACGATCTGCTGCGTGGATGATCTGGCCAACGTGGCCGACCTGTCGGCGGCGGCGCAAAAGCACGGCACCGAGATCGAGTGCCTGGTGGAAATCGACTGCGGCGCCGGGCGCTGCGGTGTGACCACGACACCCGAAGTGGTGGAAATCGCCAAGGCGATCGACGCGGCGCCGGGCCTCAAGTTCGCGGGCATTCAGGCCTATCAGGGCGCGATGCAGCACATGGACAAGTACGAGGACCGCAAGGCCAAGATCGACGTTGCCGTGGCGCAGGTGCGCGATGCCGTGGACGGCCTCAAGGCCGAGGGGCTGGAGTGTGACATCGTCGGCGGCGGCGGCACCGGAAGCTATTATTTCGAGGGCAATTCGGGCGTCTATAACGAGCTTCAATGCGGCTCTTATGCCTTTATGGATGCCGACTATGGCCGCATCCTGGACAAGGAAGGCAACCGCATCGACCAGGGCGAGTGGGAGAACGCGCTGTTCATCCTGACGAGCGTCATGAGCCATGCCAAGGCGGACAAGGCCATCGTCGATGCGGGGCTCAAGGCGCAGTCGGTGGACAGCGGGTTGCCGGTGATCTTTGGCCGTACGGACGTCGAATACGTCAAGTGCTCGGACGAGCATGGCGTGGTGGCGGACCCGCAGGGCGTGCTGAAGGTCAACGACAAGCTGCGGCTGGTGCCGGGCCATTGCGACCCGACCTGCAACGTCCATGACTGGTACGTGGGTGTGCGCGGCGGCAAGGTGGAAACCGTCTGGCCGGTCTCGGCCCGTGGCCGCGCGTATTGAGGGGCCGCATCATGGACAGCCAGATCGAGACCCAGGGCATCGTCGTCGTTGGCGAGGACATCTGCGAGCAGGTCATCAGCCGCGCCGATGCCTTTGTGGCGGTGGAGCAGGTGTTTGCCGCGATGGCGCGCGGGGACGCCTATAACTTTCCCGTTGTGCGCGAGGCGATCGGGCACGCGGATGCGCTCTACGGCTTCAAGAGCGGGTTTGACCGGGCCGGGTTAGTGCTTGGCCTCAAGGCCGGAGGCTATTGGCCGGGCAATGCCGCGAAGGGGTTGACCAACCACCAATCCACGGTGTGCCTGTTCGATCCCGATACCGGGCGGCTGTCGGCGTTGGTGGGGGGCAATTACCTCACCGCGCTGCGCACCGCGGCGTCCTCGTCGGTGTCGATCGCGCATCTGGCGCGCAAGGACGCGAAGGTGCTGGGCATGGTCGGTGCGGGGCATCAATCCACCTTCCAGTTGCGCGCTGCCGCAGAACAGTGCGATTTCGACAAGGTGGTGGCGTGGAACCCGCATCCCGAGATGCTGCCCCGTCTTCAGGCGGTGGCCGATGAGCTGGGCCTAGCGTTCGAGGGGGTGAGCCCGGAGGAGCTGGGCGCGCAGGCGGATGTGATCATCACGATCACCAGCGCGTTTGAGCCGCTCATCATGGCGGACTGGATCCGGCCCGGCACGCATATCGCCTGTATGGGCACCGACACCAAGGGCAAGCAGGAGGTGGACCCCGCGCTGCTGGCCCGCGCCCGCGTCTTTACCGACGAGGTGGCGCAATCGGTGAGCATTGGCGAGGCACAGCACGCGGTGGCGCAGGGGCTGATCGGCGAGGGCGACATCACGCCTGTCGGGGCGGTCATCAACGGCGATCATGCCGGGCGCGATTCGCAGGATGCGATCACGTTGTTCGACGGCACCGGCGTCGGCTTGCAGGACCTGGCCGTGGCGTCGGTCGCCGCAAGGCTGGCGCGGGAGCGGGGGCTGGGAGAGGTCGTGCGGCTAGGCTGAGGCGGTTCAGGCGCCGTCTTGCCCCGGCACGAGGCACAGCTTTTCGAGCCGGGGGCGATACTTGCGGCTTACAGGCACGCGGTCGCCATTGGCGAGCGTGACGTGGAGCTTGCCCCCCTCGGTCGTATGGCCGGTGACTGCCGCGCGGGCCACCCAATGCGAACGGTGGGTGCACAGCCCGTCGACCGGCTCCATCTCGTCGATGGCGTCCGACAGCCGCAGGCGCAGCGTGGTGGCACCATGATCGGTGACCACCTCGACGGTATGATCGCGACCCGTCAGGCGCAGAACGCTGGCCTCTTGCAAGGATTCGGGGAGGCGGCGTATCAGGCGCGGGCGCGGCGGGTCGGGCGCGCGATCGAGCCCGGTCAGTTGCCGCCGCAGGAAGAAGATCGGCGCGACGAAAATCCCGGTGTTGAGCCAGATCGAGGTGATGGCGAGATCGGCCTGGGTGAGCACCGGATCGAGCCCCGCGCGCAGCATGTAGATGAGCGGCGCGAGCAGGGTGGTGATGACGAGCGATGCCTTGAGGTCGATCCAGAGCGGGTGCCAGCCCCGGCAGACGGTCAGGAAGGTCGCGCTCACGACTGCGCCGATGCCGAGGCCGGAGGTGACGATCGTGCCCCAGTAGACCACCCGCAGCCCGAATCCCATGGTCTGGAAAGTCCCGAACGGCCCTGCCACCACCGCCACGAGGCAGCCGATCAGCCAGATCGAGATCGTGATGCGGGAGGTAAATGCGGCGGCGACCTCGGACATGTGCCGTTGGAACTCGGACCAGATCAACTCGATACCTTTGGCAGTTCGTGCATAGCGTGTATCTAGCAGGCGAATTTCAGGAGGCCAAGCTTGCGTTGGGGGCGAATGGTCGCAAGGATGCGGTTCTGGACGGGAGAACATCATGAAAAAGGACGCCGCGCTCTCTCCGCAGGTGACGACGCGCATCCACGAGAGCTTTGCCGCGCAGGCGATGATGGCGACGCTGGGCGCGCGGTTGGTGGACGTGGGCCCGGGGCGGGTGCGGATCGAGGCGCCGATCCTGCCGGGCAGCCGCCAGCAGCACGGTTTCGCCCATGCCGGGCTGAGCTTTGCCATCGGCGACAGCGCGGCGGGCTATGCCGCGCTGAGCGTGATGCCCGAAGGCTACGAGGTGCTGACCACGGAGATGAAGATTCACCTGCTCGCGCCGGCGAAGGGCGAGTTGCTGGTGGCCGAGGGGCGGGTGCTGCGGCCGGGGCGGCGGCTGGTGATCGTGGAGGCGGATATCCACGCGCTGGAGGACGGGCGCGAGACGCATGTCGCGCGGCTGATCGGGACGATGATCCCGCTCGCGCCGTGAGACGGGGGATTGGCCCGGAGAGGGGGCGCGTCCGTCGAACCCGGTGCCTTTGGTGCGACGGGGCGTGCTGGCGGCGCGTGAACGCCCTGATCCGGGATGGCGCTCAGCCATCGGCGCGGCGTGCCACGAGGTCGAAGGACACCTCCACCTCGAAGCCAAGCTGCCCCGGATCCTGCGCGCCCTCGCCGATGCCGAAATCGCGCCGGTCCACAATCAGCCCCCCCGAGGCGCGGGCGGTGTCACCCTCGATGTCGAGGGTGAACGGCATCTCGACCGGTACGGTCTGGCCCTTGATGGTGAGCGTGCCGCGCGCGACGTGGCCGTCGCCCTGCGAGATGAGATCGGCGGCGAAGGTGGCGGTGGGGTGCGCGTCGGCGTTGAAGAAATCGGGGCCCATCGCCTGTTTGGTCACCGAGCCGAGCGTGAGCGACGGGATCGCCACCACAACCTCGACCGTGCCGTGGCGACCCTCGGCATCGGCGGTCTCGGCATAGGCGATATCGGCGGTCCACTCGGCGAATCTGCCCGTGACCTGCGATCCCATCTGCCGGATCGCGATTTCGAGGCTGCCCTCCTGTACCTGCCAGTCGCTTTTCACTGCGGTGAGCGCGGGGGCAGCGCCGACGCCGGGTTTCTCGAACCAGCCGAGGGCACCTGCGCCGCCCACAACGCCGGCCCAGACCGCGAGCGCGGCGACCAGCGGCAGCGTGTGCCCCGGCTGGTGCGCGGTGGGCCGGGCCGAGACATCCCCGGGCAGCATCCGGCGCAGCGTGGCGTCGCCGTCGAGGAGGTGATGCTTGAGCGCGCCCGCGACATGGGCGGCGAGCGCCGCTGCGAGCACGAGGATGAACAGAAAGTGCAGCGTGGAAGCGATTTCCGAGACCGCTTCGGATTTGGGCACGAAGGGCAGGTCCTGTCCGAACGGCCACCAGATCGGCGCGAAGCCCGTGGTGGCCGCGTGATACACCCAGCCTGAAAGTGGCACTGCAACGAGCGAGCCGTAGAGCAGCCAGTGGACCGTCTCGGCGGCCCATGCCTCTAGCGGGCGGTCGCCGTTCAGCAGCCCTGGCTTGGTTTGCGTCAGCGCCCAGAGGATACGCGCCAGCGCCACGAAGAAGACCGTCACGCCAGTGGTCTTGTGGATCGAGAAGAGGAGCGCGGCGCGCGCCACCTGTGCCTCGGTGCCGCCTGTCGTGGCGATTTCTTCGGCCATCTGCGCGGCAAACCAGCCCAGCGGCAGGTTGGTGAGGATCAACAGCGCCGTCAGCCAATGAAAAGACTTGGTGATGGCGCCGTATGTCGTGGCGGAACTGGTGATCGGCATGGGGTGATCCTCTTGCGGTTGCGCGCCAATCTAGCGATCGCCGTGCCCCCGTCCATCGCCGCCTGCGCACAGGTTGCGTGCGGCTGGGCACGCGCGGGCTTTGGCGTTGCCACGCGCGGCGCGGCGATGTATCGGGGGGCGATTTTTCACGGGGAGGTGAACAGATGAGCCTGGCATTCGTATTTCCGGGGCAGGGCGCACAGGTGATCGGCATGGGGCGCGATCTCGCCGCTGCCTATCCGGCGGCGCAGGCCGTGTTCGACGAGGTGGACGAGGCGCTGGGAGAGAAGCTGTCGGCGCTGGTCTGGGAGGGCGAGCAGGACGCGCTGACGCTCACGCAGAACGCGCAGCCCGCGCTGATGGCCACCTCGCTCGCCGCGATGCGCGCGCTCGAGGCCGAGGGGGTGACGCCCGGTGCCGCCGCCTTCGTCGCCGGGCATTCGCTGGGGGAATATTCCGCGCTCGCCGCCGCGGGCGCGCTGGGCGTGGCCGATTGCGCGCGGCTGTTGCGCATCCGGGGTCGCGCCATGCAGGAGGCGGTGCCGGTGGGCGTGGGCGCGATGGCCGCCCTGCTGGGGCTCGATTTCGACACCGCGCGCGCGGTGGCCGAGGAGGCGGCGCAGGGCGAGGTCTGCCAGGCTGCCAACGACAACGACCCCGGGCAGGTCGTGGTCTCTGGCCACAAGGCGGCGGTGGAACGCGCGGTGGAGATCGCCAAGGCCAGAGGTGCGAAGCGTGCGGTGCTCTTGCCGGTGAGTGCGCCGTTTCACTGCGCGCTGATGCAGCCCGCTGCCGACGCGATGGCCGCCGCGCTGGCCGAGGTCGAGATCACCGCCCCCGCCGTGCCGCTGGTGGCCAATGTGCGGGCACGCGCGGTCACCGACCCGGCGGAAATCCGCGCGCTGCTGGTCGAGCAGGTCACCGGCTCTGTGCGCTGGCGCGAATCGGTGCAATTCATGGGCGGCGCGGGTGTGACCGGGATTTGGGAGATCGGTGCGGGCAAGGCGCTGTCGGGTATGGTGCGTCGCATCGACCGCGCCATCGCCTGCCGCGCCATCGCCACGCCTGCAGAGGCGCAGGACGCCGCCGCGTCGCTCGGTTGAGCCGCGCATCACAGTTTGGAGAGGTCATCATGTTCGATCTGACGGGAAAATCCGCGCTCATCACCGGCGCGTCGGGCGGTATCGGGGCCGCCATCGCGCGGGCGCTGCACGGGGCGGGGGCCAGTGTGGGGCTGTCGGGCACGCGCACGGCCCCGCTTGAGGCGCTGGCCGAAGAGCTGGGCGCGCGCGCGCATGTGCTGCCGTGCAACCTTGGCGATGCGGAGGCGGTCGAGGCGCTGCCCAAGCAGGCCATTGCCGAGATGGGCAGTCTCGACATCCTGGTGAACAATGCCGGGATCACCCGCGACCAGCTGTTCATGCGGATGTCGGACGATGACTGGTCCGAGGTGCTGAACGTCAACCTTACCTCGGCGATGCGGCTGTGCCGGGCCGCCGTGCGCCCGATGATGAAGGCGCGCTGGGGCCGGATCGTCAATATCGGCTCGGTCGTGGGGTCGATCGGCAACCCGGGCCAAGTGAACTATTCCGCCGCCAAGGCGGGGCTGGAGGGCATGACCAAGTCGATCGCCCACGAGGTGGCCACCCGCGGCATCACCGCCAACGTGGTGTCGCCGGGGTTCATCGCGACGCCGATGACCGACAAGCTCACCGACGATCAGAAGGCCGCGCTTTTTGCCAAGATCCCGGCCGGGCGCATGGGCACGCCCGAGGAGGTCGCCACAGCCGCGCTCTATCTCGCGAGCCCGGGGGCGGGCTATGTCACCGGCACCGTGCTGCACGTCAATGGCGGGCTGGCGATGATCTGAGGCGGGCGGGTTTTCGCCTTTGCCGGGTGCGGTGAAATCATTTGCCATTGCCCTCACCTGTGCTATAGGCCACGCAGCTTTTCCGGGGGAGGCGCGGTTTCCCCCGGTGGCCTGACCGCATCCCCAATGGATCGCACCGGCAGGCAGCGCCGCCCGCGACGGGCATCATCGACAGCCATCCCCGAGGGGGCTGGGGCAGACCAAGGGGCGGAGACGCCCGACACAGAATGAGGAACGAGACATGAGCGATATCGCTGACCGCGTGAAGAAGATCGTGGTGGAACATCTGGGCGTCGAGGAAGACAAGGTCGTGGACAAGGCGTCCTTCATCGACGATCTGGGCGCAGACAGTCTCGACACGGTCGAACTGGTGATGGCGTTCGAAGAGGAATTCGGCATCGAGATCCCCGACGACGCGGCCGACACCATTCAGACGGTCGGCGACGCGGTGAAATTCATCACCGAAGCATCCTGAACCATAGCCGCTTGCGGCGCGCTTGGGGGCCCTGCCGGATGGCGGGGCCTTTCGCGTTTCGGACAGGGGGGCGCTGCCCCCGTCGCGCCGTGGGCGCGACTCCCCCGGAATATTTCGGGCAAGCTGAAGCCGCAGGATGCGGGCACGGCGGGAAATGGTGCTATCATGCCGGTATGAGACCAGCGGCGCGCGGAGGAAACGGACTATGAAATGCCTGACCCGGTATGTCTGCCGGTCACTGCTTTGAGGACTTCGGCAATGATCATCTATCCGACTCTGGAACTCATGGACGGCAAATGCGTGAGCCTCACGCGCGGGCGGCTCGACGAACCTGTTCTGTGGCATGTCGATCCGGTCGAAACCGCGCGCGGATTCGCGCGGGCGGGGGCCGAGTGGATGCACCTGACGGACATGGACGGGCTGAAGGGCGGCGACGCCAACAACGCGCTGATCGAGGAGATCATCCGCGCCGCCGGTATCCCCGTTCAGCTTGGCGGCGGGTTTCGCACGCGCGACTCGGTGACCGGCTGGATCGACCGCGGCGCGGGGCGGATCGTGGTCGGCACGCTGGCGGTGCAGGACCCAGATTGCGTGCGCGAACTGGCCAAGTATCACCCCGATCAAATCGTGGTGGCGGTGGATGTCTTCCAGGGGCAGCTGATGACGCATGGTTGGCAAAGCCCGTGCGCGATCAGCGCCGAGGATTTCATCGCCGCTTTCGACAACGTGCCGCTGGCCGCGATCCTGATCACCGATATCGACGCCGATATCGAGGACAGCGACGGCAGCCTCGGGGTGATTTCCGGCCTCGCGTCCAAAACGCGCCACCCGGTGATCGCGCGCGGCACCGTGCGCAGCGTCGATGACGTGGCTCGGCTCAAGTATATTCCCAACATATCCGGCACGCTGATCGGTCGCGCGCTGATGGCGCGCGATATCGATCTGGGCGAGGTGCTGACGCTTGCGCGGCCGACCGCCGAGCCGACCGCAGAGTTTCTCTGACGCCGCGAACCGGGTGCGGGCGTGCGCCCGCGCCCTTGCCCCGCCGCCCCAAGCCGGGGTAAGAGCGGCGGGAAGTGAAGCAGTGAAAGGTCAGCATCATGCGGCGTGTCGTTGTCACGGGGCTGGGGCTTGTGACCCCGCTCGCCGATGGGGTCGAGGAAAGCTGGAGCCGTCTTCTGGACGGTCAGTCGGGCGCGGGGACGATCACCCGGTTCGACCCGGCGAACGTCCTTACCAAGTATGCCTGCGAAGTGCCATATGGCGATGGCAGCGATGGCACCTTCGATCCTGACCGCTACATGGAGGCCAAGGAGCGGCGAAAGGTCGATCATTTTATCCTCTTTGGCATGGCCGCCGCGCAGCAGGCGGTTGAGGATGCGGGCTGGACGCCGGAGGATGCAGAAAGCCTCGAGCGTACCGGCGTGATGATGGGGTCGGGGATCGGCGGGCTGCGCTCGATCGAGGAGACCACGCTCATCATCCGCGACAAGGGGGTGCGGCGGGTCTCTCCCTTCTTCATTCCCGGCGCGCTGATCAACCTCATCTCCGGGCAGATCAGCATCCGCTACGGCTTCAAGGGGCCCAACCACTCGGTGGTGACCGCCTGCGCAACGGGTGCCCATGCCATCGGCGACGCCGCGCGGCTCATCATGTTCGGCGATGCCGACGTGATGGTGGCGGGCGGGGCCGAGGCGGCGATCTGCGAGATCGGGATCGCCGGGTTCAACGCCTGCAAGGCGCTCTCGACCAAGCGGGCGGACGACCCCAAGGCCGCGAGCCGCCCGTATGATACCGAGCGCGATGGCTTTGTCATGGGCGAGGGTGCGGGGGCCGTCGTGCTCGAGGAATACGAGCACGCCAAGGCGCGCGGCGCCAAGATCTACGCCGAGATCCTGGGCTATGGCCTGTCGGGCGATGCCTATCACATCACCGCGCCGTCGGAGGATGGCGACGGCGGCCTGCGTGCCATGCGCGCGGCGCTGCGCAATGCCGGGCTGGAGCCTGCGGCGGTGGATTACGTCAACGCGCACGGCACCTCGACCATGGCTGACACGATCGAATTGAAGGCGGTCGAGACGCTATTGGGCGACGCGGCGGGCAAGGCCACGATGAGCTCGACGAAATCCGCCACCGGCCACCTGCTTGGTGCGGCGGGCGCGATCGAGGCGATCTTCTCGATTCTCGCGGTGCGTGATCAGGTCGCCCCGCCGACGATCAACCTCGACAATCCGGCGGCGGCGACACCGATTGATCTGGCTCCCAATGCCAAGCGCGAGCGCCGGATCGACGTGGCGCTGTCCAACAGCTTTGGCTTTGGCGGCACCAATGCCGCGCTGCTGGTGGGGAAACCGCGCTGATGTGGCGCCACATCGCTTCGAACTTGCTGACACTGCTGGTGGTGATGGTGTTCCTGCTGGGGGGGATCATACTGTGGGGACAGTCGCAATACACCGCGACCGGACCCCTGAAAGATGCGATCTGCCTGCGCGTGCCGCCCGGCACCACCATGCGCGGCGTGTCGCGCGACCTCGAGGCCGAGGGCGCGGTGACAAGCGGCACGATCTTTCGCGTGGGCGCCGATTACGCGGGGCGCGAGGACGACCTGAAGGCCGGAAGCTGGCTCATCCCCGAGGGTGCGAGCATGGCCGAGATTACCGACCTTGTAACCCGGGGCGGGGCGAGCACCTGCGGAACCGAGGTGGTCTGGCGCATCGGCGTGACGGATACCGAGACGCTGGTGCGCGTACTTGACCCGGCGACCGCCGAATTCGTCGAGCGCGCACGCTTCGATCCGGCGCAGGAGGAGGCCCTACCCGAGATATACGTGACCATGCGCGACCGCGCCGATACCCGCTATCGGATCGCCTTTGCCGAGGGCATCACGAGCTGGCAGGCAGTGGAAGGGCTGAAAGCCGTGGACGTGCTGACGGGCGAGGTGGCGGAGGTGCCGACCGAGGGCAGCCTGGCCCCGGACAGTTACGAGGTGAGCGCGGGCGACACGCGCGAAAGCGTGCTCGCGCGAATGACGCAGGCGCAGGAGGCGATTCTTGCCGCCGCGTGGGAGGGGCGCGCCGACGGGCTGCCGCTGGAGAGCGCCGAGGAGGCGCTGATCCTCGCGTCGATCATCGAGAAGGAGACCGCGGTCGCGGATGAGCGGGGCCGCGTGGCGAGCGTATTTGTCAACCGGCTGCGGCGGGGGATGCGATTGCAGACCGACCCGACGGTGATTTACGGCATTACCGAGGGCCGCGGCGTGCTGGGACGGGGCATCCGGCAGAGCGAGCTGCGCGGCGAGACGCCTTGGAACACCTACGTGATCGACGGGTTGCCACCCACGCCGATCGCCAATCCCGGCCGCGCCAGCATCGAGGCAGCGGTAAATCCGGCAGACACCGAATACGTCTATTTCGTCGCCGATGGCAGCGGCGGTCACGCCTTTGCCGAGACGTTGGCCGAGCATAACCGCAACGTCGCTCGCTGGCGCGAGCTCGAGGCCGAGCGCACGGAGAACTAGCGTATCAAAGGGGAGAGCCGGAACGCGCGGCGCGTGTCGCGCAGAGGGCGCGTGTTTGCCGTGACCGATGCCGTGTGTCGGAGCGCCTTCGTCCCCGTTCAGCCAGCGGCGGTGTTGCGGTTGGCGGGCTTGGTGGCCTGGTGGCGTCCGGCATTGGCGTCGATGAAGTCGAGCACCAGCGGGCGGATGTTGTTGCGCCAGGACCGGCCCGCGAAAATGCCGTAATGGCCGGCCTCGGGTTCGAGGTAGCTGGCCTTCATGCTGTCGGGCAGCCCGGTGCACAGATCGAGCGCGGCGACGCACTGGCCGGGGGCCGAGATATCGTCCTTGCCGCCCTCGACGGTCTTGACCGCGACATCGGTGATCTTGCCGATATCGACGTGGTGGCCGTTCACGGTGAACCGGTTCTGCGCGATCTCCAGCCCCTTGAAGATGCGCTCGACGGTGGACAGGTAGAATTCAGCGGTCATGTCCATCACCGAGAGATACTCGTCGTAGAAGCGGTTATGGGGGTCGTTATCGCTGGCATCACCCTGCGCCACACGCAGGATCTGGTCGGTGAAGGCCTTGGCGTGGCGCTCTGAGTTCATGGAGATGAAGGAGGCAAGTTGCAGAAGACCCGGATAGACCTGCCGCCCGACACCCTTGTAGAGGAAGCCGACGCGCTGGATCATCAGCTCTTCGAGCTGGCCCATGGTCACGCGGCGACCGAAATCGGTGACGTCGGTGGCGGCGGCGTCGGGATCGACCGGCCCGCCGATGAGCGTCAGGGTGCGCGGCTGTGCCTCGGGCTCGATCTCGGCGAGGTAGGCGGTGGCGGCGAGCGCCAGCGGGGCGGGCTGGCAGACCGCGATCACGTTGATCTCGGGGCCCAGCTCCTTCATGAAATCGACAAGGTAGAGCGTGTAGTCCTCGATATCGAACTTGCCCTCGGACACCGGGATGTCGCGCGCATTATGCCAGTCGGTGACATAGACCTCGCAATTGACGATCAGCGATTTGACAGTCGAGCGCAGCAGCGTGGCGTAGTGGCCGGACATGGGCGCCACCAAGAGCACCTTGCGCGGCTGTTCGGCGCGGCCCGAGACGTTGAAATGGATGAGATCGCCGAACGGGCGCGACACCACCGTTTCGATGTTGACGAGGTGGTCCCTGCCGTCCTCGCAGGTGAAGGTGCGGATGCCCCAGTCGGGCTTGGCCACCATCCGCTCGAAGGTGCGTTCGGTGACCTGTCCCCAAGCCGACATCCATTGAAAGGCGGGGTTTGGCAACATGCTGAAAAGCGGATAGGATGCGAAGGAGAGGGCGGAGGCACCAAACCATTGATTGGCGTTGCGGAAAGATTCCATCAGGTCGTAGGTGGACATCTGGCGCATTGTCTTCTCCTTTCGCGGGAAGCTGAGGGCGATCGACGCGGGCAGCTTCGCATTTGCGAAACGGTATGCTGCATGGCAGAAATTGTTAAGGGGAAATGTTCAAAATGACAACGCAAGACGATGTCGCAGGCGCAAACATCGAGAAACTCAATGAAAATCTTGCGAAGGTCGAACAGTTGTCGCAGCGGTTGATCCAGGCACTGGCCGCCCGAAACCCCGCGAATCCCACGCTGAACACCCCGTCGCAGGAGCTTTTCACCACGGCCGCGACCTCCTACTGGACCGAGATGCTGGAGAATCCCGGCAAGCTCTACGAGCAGCAGCTCGACTACTGGGGCAAGTCCGTGCGCCATTTCCTCGACGCGCAGCAGACGATGCTGCGCGGCGGTGACGAGGACGAGGCGGAGGATGCGCCCGACCCGCTCGCCGGGGACAAGCGGTTTGCCAACCCGCTGTGGGACAGCCATCCGTATTTCAAATACGTCAAGCGGCAATACGCACTCAACACGCAGGCGATCGAGAAGGCGCTTGCGGAGATCGACGAGGACCTGCCGGACAAGGACCGCAAGCGGCTCGGTTATTTCGCGCACCAGATCATCGACTTGATGTCGCCTACCAATTTCCTCGGCACCAACCCCGACGCGCTGGAACGCGCGCTGGAGACCGAGGGCGAGAGCCTGGTGAAGGGGCTGGAGAACCTGATCGCCGACCTGGAGGCCAACGATGGCGAGATGGTTGTACGGTTGGCCGACGACAAGGCGTTCGAGCTGGGCGAGAATATCGCCACCACGCCGGGCGAGGTGGTCTATCGCAACCGGATGATGGAGCTGATCCAGTACGCGCCCGCGACCGAGGAGGTCCACGCCACGCCGCTGGTGATCTTTCCGCCGTGGATCAACAAGTTCTACATCATGGATCTCAAGCCCGAGAACAGCCTGATTAAGTGGATCACCGAGCAGGGCTATACGTTGTTCGTGGTGAGCTGGGTCAATGCGGATGCCAGCCATGCCGAGGTGGGCCTCGAGGAGTATATCGAGGAAGGCTACCTGACCGCGATTCGCGAGATCAAGGCGATCACCGGCGAGAAACAGGTCAACGCCGTGGGCTACTGCATCGCGGGGACCACGCTACACCTCGCGCTGTCGCTGATGGCCAAGCGCGGCGACAAGTCGGTGAAATCGGCCACGTTCTTTACCGCGCTCACGGATTTTGCCGAACAGGGGGAATTCACCCCGTTCCTGCAGGACGATTTCATTGACGGGATCGAGGTGGAGGTAAACGCGCAGGGTGTACTGCGCTCGTTCATCATGGGGCGGACCATGTCGTTCCTGCGCTCGCGCGACCTGATCTATCAGCCCGCGGTGCGCAAATACATGATGGGCGAGGCGCCGCCCGCGTTTGACCTGCTCTACTGGAACGGCGACGGGGCCAACCTGCCGGGCCGGATGACGATGCAGTACCTGCGGGGCCTGTGCCAGCGCAACGAATTCGTCGAGGACGGATTCGAGATGTGCGGCGAGCGGCTGCATATCCGCGACGTGAAAATCCCGCTGATGTCCGTGACCTGCGAGACCGATCACATCGCTGCGTGGAAGGATTGCTATCGTGGTTTTCAGCAGACCGGATCGAAGAACCGCACCTTTATCGTCTCGGAATCGGGCCATATCGCCGGGATCGTCAACCCGCCCGCCAAGAAGAAATACGGCCATTACACCAATGACGACCTGAGCGGCACGGCGGACGAGTGGATGGCTGGCGCGACACGGCACGATGGATCGTGGTGGCCGCGCTGGGAGGCGTGGCTGAAGAAACGATCGGGCAAGATGGTCCCGGCGCGCGAGCCTGGCGACGCCGAGCACCCGCCGCTTGCCCCCGCCCCCGGCACCTACGTGCGCAAGAAGGCGACCACCTGACGCGGCGCGAGGCGGCTTTCGCGAATTTTTTGCTGCAGCGCAGAAAAAACTTGAAATGCTGCACTGCAGCAAGTATATTCCTGTCAGTAGCAAAGAAGCGGCCCCCCCGCTGTAACCGAAAGGACGAGACAATGACCAAGACCACTGATTTCACCGCGATGTTCAAAGACGTCATGGGCAACTTCCCCGTGGACTCCAAGGCCATGGAAGATACGTTCAAGAGCCAGGCGGCCCTGAACGAGAAGCTGTCGGGCGTTGCCCTGTCGGCTGCCGAGCAGTCGACCGAGATCTCCAACAAGTGGACCAAGGAGACGCTCTCCAAGCTTAGCGAGATGTCGAAAGCCAAGACCGAGCCCGCCGACTACGCCAAGGCCATGACCGATTTCGCGTCGGCCAATGCCGAAGTCGCCGCCGAGCACATGGCTGCCTTCGCCGAAGTGGCCAAGAAGGTGCAGATGGAAACCGTCGAACTGCTGCTCGCCTCGGGCAAGACCATGCAGGAAGACGCCGCTGCCGCCGTCAAGAAGGCCAGCGACGACGTGACCGCAGCCACCAAGAAAGCCGCCACGTCCAAGTAAGGCGCGAGCGAACAGCAGGACGCGTCTCAATCCCCTCCCAAGCGGGACGCGCTTTTGCCGGGCGAGCCGAAAGGCTCGCCCTTTCATTTTGCTGCGCCTGCGTCTAAGGTTTGCCGCAGCGCTGCATTCCGCGGGAGGATCCCCCTTGGCCGATACGAATAAACCGCTCCTGATAAAACGCTACGCGAGCCGGCGTCTCTACAATACCGAGACCTCTGATTACGTGACGCTCGAGGATATCGCCGGCTTTATCCGCGAGGGGCGCGAGGTCCAGATCATCGACCTGAAATCCGGTGACGATCTCACGCGGCAATACCTGCTTCAGATCGTCGCCGAGCACGAGAGCCGCGGCGAGAGCGTGCTGCCCATCAACGTGCTCAACGACCTGGTGCGCAGTTATACAACGCAGGCCACCAGCGTGGTGCCGGAATTCCTGGCCGCCAGTTTCGAGATGCTGCGCGACGGGCAGTCCAAGATGCTCGAGAACATGACCAAGGCCAATCCGCTCGCCACGATGCCGGGGATGGAGGCGATGCGCAAGCAGCAGGAGGCCTTCGTCAAGGCGATGACCGGCGGTCTTGGCGGGCTGGGCGGCACCGGGCCGGGCACGAGCCGGGACGAGAACGACGACACCGGCAAGAGCGACCACGCGGACGACGATCTCGACACGATCCGCAAACAGCTTGCCGAGTTGCAGGACAAGCTGTCCAAGCTCGACAAGTAACACGATGGTCGAGAAAAGCGGCCGGATCACGCTCTGGGGTATCGAGGTATTCATGGCCGCCGCCGACGAGCGGTCTATCTCTGCCGCCGCGCGGCGGCTGGGGGCAAGCCCCTCGGCGGTGAGCCAGCAATTGACCAACCTCGAAGGCGCGGTGGGCGCCACGCTGTTGCAACGCAACGCCCGGCCCATCCGCCTCACGCCGGCGGGCGAGATCATGCACCGCCGCGCGCAGGCGATCCTGAACGAGGCGGCGCAGGCGCGGGTAGAGCTGGCGATGTCGCATCTCACCACGCTCACGCGGTTCCGCCTCGGCATGATCGAGGATCTGGAGGCGGACGTGACGCCGCAGCTTCTGACCCACATGGCGGGCGAGTTGAAGGGCTGCCAGTTCCTGCTGGAGACGGGCGCGAGCCATTACCTCTACGATCAGCTCGATGCGCGCGCGCTCGACATCATCGTGTCGGCGCAGCTTGGCGATGGCGCGGACTGGACCGAGGTGCACCCGGTGCTGCGCGAGCGCTTTGTCGTGGTGGCGCCGCGTGGCGCGATCCGGCCGGACCGCGATATCCTGCGCCAGCTCAAGTGGCTGCCGCTCATCCAGTACACGCAGCGCCATTACATGGGACGGCTCATTTCGGCGCACCTGGCGCGCGAGAACCTAAACCTGCCCTACCGGTTCGAGCTCGACAGCTATCACTCGATCCTGGCGCTGGTGGGGCAGGGCACGGGCTGGTCGATCCTGACGCCGCTGGCGCTGATGCGGGCGCGGCGATTCGCCGATCAGATCGACGTGATGGAGCTGCCGCTGGCACCGCTGACGCGCACCATCGCCGTCACCGCGCGCAAGGGGATACTGCAGGACATGCCCGAGACGCTGGCCGCGCGGCTCAAGCCGGTGCTGTCCGAAACCATTGTCGCCCCTGCGATCGCGGCGCACCCGTTCCTTGCCGACGGGGTGACGATCCTATGAGCCGCGCCGCGCGGTAAAGAAGGTGGTGAGCAGCGTTTCGGCCTCGATGGCACCGATGCCGTCATAGACCTCTGGCACGTGGTGGCATTGCGGATGTGCGAACACCCGCGCCCCGTGCGCCACCCCGCCCGATTTCGGATCATCAGCGCCGTAGCACAGCCGCGCGATCCGCGCCGCAGAGATGGCGGCGGCGCACATGGCGCAGGGTTCCAGCGTGACGTAGAGCGCGTGGCCCGGCAGCCGCTCGGACCCAGCCGCGGCGCAGGCCATGCGGATGGCGAGGATCTCGGCATGCGCCGTGGGGTCATTGAGCTCGCGGGTGCGGTTGCCTGCGCGCGCCACGACCGCGCCCGAGGGCGCCACGACCACCGCGCCAACCGGCACCTCGCCGCGCCCGGCGGCGGCCCGCGCCTCGGCAAGCGCGACCTGCATGTGACCCTGGGACACCATGCGCCGCTTGTGGCGTGCGCATGTCCCTTTCGCAAGCCCCGGCTTTGCGCTATGCGCGCGGGCATGGACAGCAACACCCCCAAGGGCGAACGCATCGCCAAGGTCATCGCCCGCGCAGGCCGCGCCAGCCGCCGCGAGGCCGAGCGCCTGATCGAGGCGGGACGTGTCACGGTAAACGGGCAGAAGATCACCCGCGCCGCGCTCAATGTCACGCCCGCCGACCGCGTGACCGTGGATGGCCGCGCGCTCGACGCGCCAGAGCCGCCACGGCTGTGGCTCTACCACAAGCCGCGTGGCCGCGTGACCACGACGAGCGACGAGCAGGGCCGTGCCACCATCTACGACGACCTGCCCGAGGACATGCCCCGGGTGATGAGCGTGGGCCGGCTCGACCTTAATTCCGAGGGGTTGCTATTGTTGACCAATGACGGCGCGCTCAAGCGGCGGATGGAGCTGCCCTCGACCGGCTGGCTGCGCCGCTACCGGGTGCGCGTCAACGGCACGCCCGACGATGCCACGTTCGAGCCGCTGCGGCAGGGGCTCACGCTCGGGGGCGAGCGGTTCCAGCCCATGACCGTGACGCTCGACCGCCAGAAGGGCGCCAACGCCTGGGTGACGGTATCGATTCGCGAGGGCCGCAACCGCGAGGTGCGCCGCGCGATGGAGGCGGTGGGACTGATCGTCAACCGGCTGATCCGGCTCTCTTACGGCCCCTTCCAGCTCGGCAATCTCAAGCCCGGCACGGTGGAGGAAATCCGCCCCCGCGTGCTCCGCGATCAGTTGGGGCTGAAGGACGAGGACGACGGCAAGGACGCCAAGCCCAAATCGAAGGCCAAACCGAAGCCACAGCGCAGCCGCCGCCCGCGCTCCTGATTTCATCTTGCCGCAAGTATCCCGGGGGCGTGGGGGCTGGCCCCCACACCGCGCTCAGAGTTCTATCGCTTCCATCACCTGCGGCTCGATCACGTCGACGCCCGGCAGCGCCTCGGTCAGCGTCTCCGCGGATTGTTCGAGCAGCGGGAAGGTGCGGTAATGGCACGGGATCACCGTCTTGAAATCGAAGAAGGTTTTGGCCGCGTAGGCCGCGCGCGCCATGTCCATCGTGAAATGCCCGCCCGCGCAGAGGATGCCGATATCGGGGGCGTGCAGATCGTTGAAGACCTTCATGTCGGCCATCACGTCGGTGTCGCCCGAGACGTAGATCACGTGGCCCTCTCCCTCGATCATGTAGCCGCATTCGCTGCCCGTCACTCGCGGGCCGTCGGGCGTGGCGATCGAGGTGGAATGGGTGGCGTGGACCATCGTCACGGCAACGCCGCCGAGATCGACGGTGCCGCCCTTGTTGAAGCCCACGGTCTCGATCTTTTCGGCCTCGGCCCAGTGCGACATCAGGTCGAACTGTCCCACCACCGGCACGCCGAGGCGCTTGGCGAGCGGCAAGAGGCCGTTGATATGGTCGAAATGGGCGTGGGTGACGAGGATATGGGTGGCGCCCGCGGTGGCCGTCTCGTGTTGGTCCTCGGGCAGCATCGGGTTGCCGTCGAGCCACGGATCGACGAGCAGGATCTGCCCCGCGATCTCGATGCGGAAAGAGCTGTGTCCGAGCCAGGTGATGCGCATGGGGGTCTCCTTCGCTGTTGGTCGGGGAGAGATTAGCAGGCATGGGCCGCAAGGAAAGGGGCCACCGCTTGCCTCTGCCCGCGCGCGCGGGTAAACGCATCCCGACCCGATCATGGAGAGGCGCATGTCGATAGACCTTGAGACCGCCGCCCGCGTGGCCAAGCTCGCGCGGATTCGCGTGGATGAGGACGCGCTGCCCGCGCTGGCGCAGGAATTCAACACCATCCTCGGCTTTATCGAGCAGTTGGGCGAGGTCGATGTCGAGGGGGTAGAGCCGATGACGAGCGTCACGCCCATGCGCCTGAAGCGGCGTGCAGACGAGGTGACCGCGGGCGGGATGCAGGAGCGGATTCTCTCGAACGCGCCGGACGCGCGCGAGGGATTCTTTGCCGTGCCGAAAGTGGTGGAGTGAGCATGTCTGAGCTGAACGCGATGACCATCGCCGGGGCGCGCGACGCGCTGCGCCGTGGCGAAGTGACGAGCCTCGAGCTGACCGACGCCTGTCTCGCAGCCGCCGAGGCGGCGGGGGCGCTCAACGCCTTTGTCCATCCCACCCCCGATCTGGCGCGCGAGCAGGCGCGGGCGGCGGATGCGCGGTTGCACGCGGGCGATGCGCCCGCGATGTGCGGCATTCCGCTGGGGATCAAGGATTTGTTCTGCACCAAGGGGGTGCCAAGCCAAGCGGCGAGCCGCATCCTCGACGGCTTTCGCCCGGAATACGAATCAACCGTGACGCAGAATCTCTTCGATGCGGGCGCGGTAATGCTGGGCAAGCTCAACATGGACGAGTTTGCCATGGGCTCTAGCAACGAGACCTCGGCTTACGGCAACGTGGTCAACCCGTGGCGGCGCGGCAATGACGAGGCGCCTCTCACGCCTGGAGGCTCTTCGGGGGGCTCGGCGGCGGCGGTGGCCGCCGATCTGTGCCTTGCCGCGACTGGCACCGATACCGGCGGCTCGATCCGGCAGCCAGCCGCTTTCGCGGGGATCACCGGGATCAAGCCGACCTACGGGCGCTGCTCGCGCTGGGGGATCGTGGCCTTTGCCTCGTCGCTCGATCAGGCCGGGCCGATGACCAAGTCGGTGCGCGACGCGGCGATCATGCTCTCTGCCATGTGCGGGCACGATCCGAAGGACAGCACCTCGGCCGATTATCCGGTTCCGGACTTCGAAGCAGCGCTTTCGGGGGATATCCGGGGCAAGGTGATCGGGATTCCTAAAGAGTACCGCATGGACGGCATGCCCGAGGAGATCGAGGCGCTGTGGGCGCGGGGCCGTGAGATGCTGGCCGATGCGGGCGCGGAGATCCGCGACATCTCGCTGCCGCACACGAAATACGCGCTGCCTGCCTATTACGTGATCGCGCCTGCCGAGGCCTCGTCGAACCTCGCGCGGTATGACGGGGTGCGTTACGGCCACCGGGCGAAACTTGCCCAGGGCGACGGCATCACCGAGATGTACGAGAAGACCCGCGCCGAGGGCTTTGGCGCGGAGGTGCAGCGCCGGGTGATGGTGGGGACCTACGTGCTGTCGGCCGGGTTCTACGACGCCTATTACAACCGCGCGCGCAAGGTTCGCACGCTTATCAAGCGCGATTTCGAAGAGGTATTCGCCGCAGGCATCGACGCGATCCTGACGCCGGCTACGCCCTCGGCGGCCTTTGGCCTGGGCGAGATGGCAGAGGCCGACCCGGTGCAGATGTATCTCAACGACGTGTTTACCGTGACGGTGAACCTCGCCGGGCTGCCGGGCATCGCGGTGCCCGCGGGACTCGACCGGCAGGGGCTGCCGCTGGGATTGCAACTGATCGGGCGGCCGTGGGAAGAGGGCGATCTGCTGAATACCGCGCATGCGCTGGAGCGGGCGGCGGGCTTTGTGGATAAGCCGGCGAAATGGTGGTAAATCCCGCGACGATGCGGGTCTGGACGGGATGATGCGGATGCGGTTGACGCTTGGTTTTGTGGTTGTGGCGGCGCTGGCCGCCTGTGCCCCGGCGATCCCCGACAGCGGGGCCGGCGTGGGATTCGAGGATTACGATACCTACCAGCGCGAAAAGGCCGCGCGTGAGGCGGCGCTGGCGGGAGAGACGCTGCCGCGGCCTGACGCGATCTCTGAAGAGCCGCTCGATGCTACAGGGGGCGCGACCGAGGCCCCCGAAGCCTCTGAGGCCGAGCGCATCGCCGCCGACGCCGAGGCGGCATTGGAAGCGACCGGATCAGGGACCGACTCGGGGGATGAACCGCTTCAGGCCAGCCCGTCGAACCCGGCACCTGCCGTTGTCAACGATGTCGGTATCTCGCGGGAGAACAGCTTTGACGCGGTCGATTCCGAGCGTTCGATAGAAGAGGACGCCGCCCGCATCGCGCGCAATCGCGAGCAGTATGAGGTGGTCCAGCCCGAGGAGGTCGGCACGCGCCCGGGCGACGTGGGCCCCAACATCGTGGAATACGCACTGTCCTCGAAGCACCCGGTCGGCACGCAGCTCTATTCCCGCAGCGCGTTCGCGACGGAAGCGCGCCACGTGCGCAACTGCGCGGAATATTCCTCGCCAGACCAGGCACAGCTCGATTTCCTGCGCAAGGGCGGGCCCGAGCGCGACCGGATGGCGCTCGATCCCGACGGCGACGGCTATGCTTGCGACTGGGATCCGGCACCGTTCCGCCGTGCCCTGGCCGACTGATCCGGGCGCGGGCATCGCGGCGTATCGGTCGCCCAACCGTGGGCCGCGCCGGGATGGGGCGCGGCCCGATCTCATCGTGCTGCACCACACCGCGATGGAGAGCGCCGAGGCGGCACTGGCGCGTCTGTGCGATCCCGTGGCGGCGGTCTCGGCCCATTACCTGATCTGCGAGCGGGGGCGCGTCTGGCAGCTAGTCGACGAGGATGCGCGCGCGTGGCACGCGGGGGCAGGGCGCTGGGGCGATGTGAGCGACGTCAATTCGCGCTCCATCGGGATAGAATTGGCCAATTGCGGCGACCATCCCTATCCGTGGCCGCAGATGGCCGCGCTGGAGACAGTGATGCGCGGGATCATGGCGCGACGGGCGATCCCGCCCGCGCGGGTGATCGCGCATTCCGACCTGGCGCCGGGCCGCAAGACCGATCCCGGCCCACGCTTTGACTGGCGGGGGCTGGCGCGTGCGGGGCTGTCGGTGTGGTCGGACGCCGGGGCGGAGGGGGTCGCAGACTGGCCGCGGTTCGAGGCGGCGGCGGCGCGGTTCGGCTATCCCGTGGGCGATGTGGACCGCGAGGCGCTGCTCGCGGCGTTTCGGCTGCGCTTTCGCCCGCATGCCACGGGGCCGCTGGACCGTGCGGATTGCGCGCGCATGGCCGATCTGGCGGCACGCTTTCCCGTTGACCGGGCAGGGCCGAACGCCTAAGCGATGGGGCGCGCGGAGGGCCGGATGGCCGCGACACCCCGGCAACGGGGTGGCGAGGAAAGTCCGGACTCCACAAGACGACGGTGCCGGGTAACGCCCGGCCGGGGCAACCCGAGGGAAAGCGCCACAGAAAACAGACCGCCCCGGTTACGACCGTGGCAAGGGTGAAACGGTGGGGTAAGAGCCCACCGCGGGACGGGCAACCGGACCGGCACGGCAAGCCCCACCGGGAGCAATGCCGAATAGGGACCGCGCGCGGGGCAGGTCGGGCAACCGATACCGCCCGCAGGCCACGTCTTGGCCCGGCGGTCCGGGTAGGCAGCTAGAGGCGCGCGGGCAACCGCGCGTCGAGACGAATGGTCATCCGAAGGGGGCCCCGCGCCCCCGGGACAGAATCCGGCTTACAGGCCCTCCGCGCGCTCTTTTCATTTCTGGCTGTCAGGCTACAAACGGGGCATGCCGTATCACTGGAGCAGCCCGCCGCAGGGCGCGGACCGCGATCTCGAACTTCAACTCTGGCCGCACCGGTCGCTGCCGCGCCGCGGCTTTGCCGCGTTCGTGCTGGCGACCTTCGCGCTCATCACCATCCCGCTCTACCCGCTTCTGGGCACGATGCTGCTGTGGGGGCTGTTGCCGTTCCTGTTGCTGGCGGTGGGCGGCGTGTGGTGGGGCCTCGAGGCGACCTATCGCAGCGCCCGGCTGCGCGAGGTGCTGACCATCACGCCCGACGAGCTGCGCCTCGTGCGCACCAACCCGCGCGGCGACGTGCAGGAATGGGCGTGCAATCGCTACTGGGCGCGGGTGCAGATGCATCCCGAGGGCGGGCCGGTGGAGCATTACCTGACGCTCAGGGGCGGTGGGCGCGAGGTGGAGATCGGCGCGTTCCTTTCGGAGGACGAGCGCAAGGCCCTGCACGGCGAACTGGCCGACGCGATCCGCCCACCCCCCGCGCCGATGACGGGATAAGGGGGCGGTGGTGTTGGTCCGTGGCGGACGATCGGGACAGCCCCCCGCGCGGCTCATCGCTGACTGCCCCTCCGCGCGCGCCAGGCCAGACCCGCGCCCCGCGTTAGCTTAGCCGCGCCTTGACCTGTGCGCCGACCGCGCCGAAATCCATCTGCCCGGCGTGGCGTTCCTTGAGCTTGGCCATGATCTTGCCCATGTCTCGAATCGAGGCGGCCCCGACATCGGCGATGGCGCGGTTGATGGCGGCGTCGATTTCCTGAGCGTCGAGCTGGCGCGGCAGGAATTCCTCGATCACCGCGATCTCGGCGCGTTCGCGCTCGGCAAGATCGACGCGCCCGCCTTCTTCGTAGGCGCGCACGCTCTCGTTGCGCTGCTTGACCATCTTGGCAAGGATCGCCCTGATCTCGGCATCGCCGAGCGCGGCGGCGTCGTCCGACCCGCGGCTGGCGATTTCAAGATCCTTGATCGCGGCGTTGATGAGCCTCAGGGTCGCGAGGCGACTCTGATCCTTGTCCTTCATCGCCTGTTTCAGCGCCTGACCGATCCGGTCACGTAACTCCATCAGGTCCATCCCCATGACCGTTTGCAAGGCATTAAGCCTAGCGGGTAGGCGTGGGCATGACAACCGTCCGGGCCGCGCATGGTGGTGGGTTGACCAAGGCAGGGGCTGGCCGTATTGATGCGCCGATTTACCCCCAGCCCGGAGACCCCCGCGATGGCCCAAGCGTCCAGACCTCACCCGACCGCCTGCCTTGCGCTGGCCGATGGATCGCTGTTCTACGGGCAGGGCTTCGGTGCCATTGGCGAGACGGTGGCGGAACTGTGTTTCAATACCGCGATGACCGGCTACCAGGAAATCATGACCGATCCCTCTTATGCCGGGCAGATCGTCACCTTCACCTTTCCGCATGTGGGCAATGTGGGGGTGAACACCGACGATGACGAGACCGCCGAGCCGGTGGCGGCGGGGATGGTCGTCAAGTGGGATCCGACCGAGCCGTCGAACTGGCGCGCCGAGGAGCATCTCTCGACATGGCTGGCGCGGCGCGGGCGCATCGCTATCGGGGGGGTGGACACGCGGCGGCTCACGCGCGCGATCCGCCAGCAGGGCGCGCCGCACGTGGCGCTCGCGCACGACCCTTCGGGCAATTTCGATGCCGCCGCGCTGGTGGCGAAGGCGCGCGGCTTTGCCGGGCTCGAGGGGATGGACCTCGCGCGCGAGGTATCGTGCCGGCAATCCTATCGCTGGGACGAGATGCGCTGGGCCTGGCCCGAGGGCTACAAGCGGCAGACCGAGGCACGCCACAAGGTGGTGGCGATCGACTATGGCGCTAAGCGCAACATCCTGCGTTGCCTGGCGAGCGCGGGCTGCGAGGTGACGGTGATGCCCGCCACGACCACCGCAGAGGAGGTGCTGGCGCAGCAACCCGACGGCGTATTCCTGTCGAACGGCCCCGGCGATCCGGCGGCCACGGGGGAATATGCGGTGCCGATGATCCGTGGTGTGCTCGACCGGGGGGTGCCGCTCTTCGGTATCTGTCTCGGGCACCAGATGCTGGCACTGGCGCTGGGCGGTCACACGATCAAGATGAACCACGGCCACCACGGTGCCAACCACCCCGTCAAGGAGATCGAGACCGGCAAGGTCGAGATCACCTCGATGAACCACGGCTTCGCGGTGGACGGGCAGAGCCTGCCCGATGGCGTGATCGAGACGCATGTCTCGCTGTTCGATGGCTCGAATTGCGGCATCCGGCTGAAGGACCGCCCGGTATTCTCTGTGCAGCACCACCCCGAGGCCAGTCCCGGCCCGCAGGACAGCTTTTACCTGTTTGAGCGGTTCGCGGACTCCATGGCCGGGTAAGCCCGCGATACCGTCAGCTTTTCTGCCAGCGTTAACCGCTTGTTAAAGGATCGTTAACCTTCCGCCCGCTAGCTTTTCCGAAGGGGACAGGCAGCGGAGGCCGGACATGGGAATTTCCGAGTTGCGTCAGGGCGGCTTTGACCGTCAGCGACAGAGCACGCGGGTGCCGATGCATCCGCTGGGCCGCGATCTGGTGCGCCAAGGGGTGATAAGCGGTGCCGATGCCACGCTCGCCGAGCTCGTGCAGCGGCGTTGCGATACCTCGCTCGATCGTATCCTGATGGCCGAGGGGCTGGCGCGCGAGGATGATCTCCTCACCGCTCATGCCCGCCGGATCAACGCAGAGCGGATCGAGGCGGACACCCTCACCGACATGACGCCGGTCGAGACCGGGCTCGACCCGCGCGTTCTGCTCAGGCACGGCGCGGTGATCTTGCGTGCCGAGGATGGACAGCCGCGGATCGTGAGCGACGGCGCCGAGCCTCTCGGTGCGTTACGCTCGGTGCTGCCCGCCGATCTGGCCGGTGCCCGGTCGCTTGTCGCCCCACGGGCGGCGATTCAGGGGCGCATCGCAGAGCTGCAGCGCGACGTGCTCCGAGATATGGCTGCCGCGCGCACGCCTGAAAACGAAAGCTGCCGAACCTGGGAGGCACATGCCAATGCACGGATGGGCCTGACCTTCGCGGTGCTGGCGGTGGCCTGCGCGCTCTGTCTGGTGTTTCCATTGGGGGTTTTCGGGGCGCTCGCCTTGTGGGCGGTGCTGACGCTGGTCGTGGCCGCCGGGCTCAAGATTACGGCTTTCATCGCTGCGATGACCGGACCGCGCGAACATGAAATGCCTGTTGCCGCGACAAATGCCCCGCTGCCACGCGTCTCGATCCTCGTGCCGCTGTTTCGCGAGACCGAGATCGCGCACGCGCTGGTGGCAAGATTGTCCCGGCTGACCTACCCCAAATGCCTGCTCGACGTGATCCTGGTTCTCGAAGAGGAGGACCGGCTCACGCAGGAGACGCTGGCCACCATCGACCTGCCGCCCTGGATCAGGCCGGTGATCGTGCCCGATGGCCAGCCGCGCACCAAGCCGCGGGCGATGAATTACGCGCTTGATTTCTGCCAGGGCGAGATCATCGGCATTTTCGACGCCGAGGATGCGCCCGACCCTGACCAGATCACACAGGTCGCGCGACGCTTTCAGACCGCGCCGCACGATCTCGCTTGCCTGCAAGGCGTGCTCGACTACTACAACCCGCGCCAGAACTGGGTGGCGCGCTGCTTCACAATCGAATACGCCACGTGGTTTCGCACGATCATGCCGGGTATGGCCCGGCTCGGGCTGGCGTTGCCGCTGGGGGGCACCACGCTCTATATCCGGCGCGACGTGCTTGAGAGTTTGGGGGGCTGGGACGCGCATAACGTGACCGAGGATGCCGATCTCGGCTTTCGCCTCGCGCGCCACGGCTATCGCACCGAGATGGTTGGCACGGTCACCGAGGAGGAAGCCAATTGCCATCCCTGGGCGTGGGTCAAGCAGCGCTCTCGCTGGCTCAAGGGCTATATGACCACTTACCTGGTGCATATGCGCGCGCCCCGGCAGCTTTACGCGCAACTGGGTGCATGGCGGTTCTGGGGGTTCCAGGCGCATTTCGTCTCGTCTGTCAGCCAGGTGCTGCTCGCGCCGGTTCTGTGGTCTTTCTGGCTCTTGTTGTTCGGGTTGCCCCATCCCCTCGAAGCGGTGGTGGCCTGGCCGCTCCTGGTGCTGCTTGGCAGTCTATTCCTCAGTGTAGAAGTGATAAACCTGAGTATCTACGCGCAAGCGGTCTCGGGGCGGCGGCATCGCCATCTTCTTGGATGGGTGCCGACCATGCACTTCTATGCCCCGCTGGCGGCGGTGGCCGCTTACAAGGCGCTCTACGAGTTGATCCTCAAGCCGTTCTTCTGGGACAAGACGGTGCACGGCCTGTCGATCGCCGCGCGCGGGCGGCGGCGGTCAGACGGTGGATTTGATCTCGCCGGAATCAAGCTTGAGCCGGGTCACGAAGGCCTTTGAGATGTGATCGCGCAGCGCCTGCGCGGCGGCGTCGCCATCGCGGGTCTCAATGGCTGTGACGATGGCATCGTGCTCGGTTAGCGCATCCTCGCCGCGGCCCTCGGCGGCGAGCGAGGTGGTCGCGAGGAGCGCCATCGAACGGTGCACGAGATCGAGTTGCTGGACCAGAAACCGGTTGTGCGAGGTCAGGTGGACCTGCTTGTGAAACCGGCGGTTGGCGCGCGCCATGTCCTGCGGGCGACCGATGAGCGCGCGGTCGTCCTCGACCATGTCGCGCAGCACGCGCATCTCCTCGGGCGTGGCGTGCATCGCGGCGAGACGCGCGGCCAGCCCCTCGAGCTCGGCGCGCACGGTGTATAGCTCGGAGAGCTGGTTGTAATCGAGCGAAGCGACGATCAGGCTGCGCCCGTCCCGGGTGAGCATGGATTGCGTCTCAAGCCGCTGGAGCGCTTCGCGGATGGGCGTGCGCGACACGCCGAAGCGTTCTGCCAGATCGCTTTCCACCAGCCGGTCGCCGGGCTTGAATACGCCGCTGTCGATGGCCTCGAGGATCAGTGAATAGGCATCAGTGCTCGGCGTTTTCATGGGATGGCGGTCCTTTATGCCAGTGAAACGGCAGCTTACGCGCTTTGAGAGCACGATCAAGCCCGGACGATTGCGCGGTGTGTCGCATTGGCCTATACGCGGGGTCATGGTCAGGCAGCATTTCACCCACGTCACGACATGGGTTTTTGATCTCGACAACACGCTCTACCCGCCGCAGGCGCGGCTTTTCGACCAGATCGAGGCGCGCATGACCTCCTTTGTCATGGAGTTCCTGCGCGTGGAGCGCGCCGAGGCAGACCGCATCCGGCACGCTTATTGGCGCGAGCACGGCACCACGCTGGCCGGGCTGATGCGGTGCCACGATCTCGATCCTGACCGGTATCTGCGCGAGGTGCACGACATCTCGCTCGACCATCTCGCGCCCGACCCGGACCTCGCGGGCGCGATCCGCGCGCTGCCGGGGCGCAAGATCGTCTATACCAACGGCTCGGGCGAGTATGCGGGTCGTGTGGTGGCGGCGCGGGGCCTGTCCGGGGCGTTCGATGCGGTCTATGGCGTGGAACATGCCGGGTTTCGCCCCAAGCCGGAGGCGTGCGCCTTTGCTGCCGTGCTCGAGCGCGATGGCTCGGAGGCCGGGCGCGCCGCCATGTTCGAGGACGATCCGCGCAACCTCGCCGCTCCGCACGACATGGGGATGCGCACCGTCCACGTTGCGCCCGAGCCGGTGCCGGCCACGCATATCCATTACCACACCGATGATCTCGGCGGGTTTCTCGCGCGGCTGGTCTGAGCCTCGGGGCCTGCGGCGAGACGTCTCTTTGAAGGGGGTGCGGGCCTGGCCTAGGTGACTGTCGAAGTCACCATTTTCGTGAAAGGACCGACCATGACCGCGATCGAAACCCACGCCACGCCGCAGGCAGAGACCGACGCCGAGACCGCCACGGCGCTGCGCATCCTGCTGAGCGTCGCCGTCTTCGTCGCCGGCTGGGCGACAAGCGTTGCGCTCTGGGGTATTCCCGGGCTTTATATTCCTGCGCTGGCGCTGGTGCCGGTCGTGTGGGGGCTGCTCATCACCGTCTCGCGCGTCTGAACGGTGAAGAGGCGCGCGGCAAGGAGGCTCGGATGACGCGCGAAGATGTCGATATCCTGATTTCTGGCGGGGGTGTGGCCGGGTTCGCGGCAGCGGCGGTGTTCGGGCAGGCGGGATTCTCGGTGCTCTGCGTCGACCCCGCCCCGCCGGTGACTGAGCGCGAGGCCCAGGGAGCCGACCTGCGCACCACCGCGTTTCTGCAACCGGCGCAGGCGCTGCTCGAGCGCGCCGGGCTGTGGGCGCGGCTTGGCCCTCACGCGATGCCGCTTCAGGTGATGCGGATCGTCGATGCCGGGGGCGCCGAGCCGGAGCCGCGCATCGTCAAGGATTTCGACGCTGCGGATATCTCCGACCGGCCCTTCGGGTGGAACCTGCCCAACTGGCTCCTGCGTCGCGAGATGGTGGCGCATCTGGAGAGCCTGCCGGGGGTGCGCTTTCGCCCTGGCACCGGCACAACCACGCTACTGACGCGCGAGCGCGAGGCGCTCGTGGGCCTGAGCGACGGGACGGGCGTGCGCGCGCGGCTGGTGATCGCTGCCGACGGGCGCAACTCGCCCATTCGCGAGGCGGCGGGAATCGTCGTGAAAACAAAGCGTTACGGGCAGAAGGCGCTGGCCTTCGCCGTCACCCACCCGATCCCGCACGACAATGTCTCGACCGAGATTCACCGCTCGGGCGGGCCGTTCACGCTGGTGCCGCTGCCGGATTTCGACGGGCGACCGTCCTCGGCGATCGTCTGGATGGAAGAGGGACCAGAGGCGGTGCGCCTCGCCGGGTTGCCGGTGCCGGAGTTCGAGGCCGAGATGAACGCGCGCTCCTGCCATCTCTTCGGGCCCCTGACGCTCGCCTCGCGCCGCACGGTCTGGCCGATCATCAGCCAGGTGGCCGAGCGCATGTGGGCCGAGCGCGTGGCGCTGGTGGCCGAGGCGGCGCATGTGGTGCCGCCCATCGGGGCGCAGGGGCTGAACATGAGCCTTGGCGACATGCGGGTGCTGCTGGAGCTGGCAGAGGCCGCGCCGGAGCGGCTTGGCGAGCGCGCGATGCTAGAGACCTATCACCGCCGTCGCCACATGGAGGTGTGCGCGCGGGTGACGGGGATCGACGTGCTCAACCGCGCGTCCATGCTGCGGGCGCGGCCCCTGCGGGACGCGCGGGCGCAGGCGCTCGACGCGATCTATTCGCTGGCCCCGGTGCGCAGGACGCTTATGCAAATGGGCCTCGGGGCGCACGGCTGAGGGTCAGAGTACGCGATCGAGCACCGCTTCCAGCCGCGCGAGCGCGCCCGGCACGTCGTAGAGCTTGTCCAGCCCGAACAGGCCGAGGCGGAAGGTGCGAAAGCCCTCGGGCTCATTGCACTGAAGCGGCACGCCCGCCGCGATCTGCATCCCTTCGGCAGCAAATTTGCTGCCGTTCTGGATGTCGGGATCGTCGGTGTAGCTGACCACTACACCCGGCGCGCCGAAGCCCTCGGCGGCGACCGAGGTCACGCCGTGCGCGGCCAGCATTGCGCGGACGCCGTCGCCCAACTCCCATTGCGCCTGCCGCAGTCGGTCGAACCCGTAATCGCGCGTCTCGATCATCGTGTCGCGGAACCCGCGCAAGGCATCGGTCGGCATGGTCGCGTGATAGGCATGGCCGCCATCCTCGTAAGCCTGCATGATCGCATGCCATTTTTTCAGATCGAGCGCGAAGCTGTCCGAAGTGGTCTCTTCCAGCCGGGCCATCGCGCGGTCGGACAGCATGACAAGCCCTGCCGAGGGCGAGGCCGACCAACCCTTTTGCGGGGCCGAGATCAGCACATCGACGCCGGTGGTTTTCATGTCCACCCAGGCGCAGCCCGAGGCGATGCAATCGAGGACCATGAGCGCGCCAACCTCGTGCGCGGCCTCTGCCAGCGTGGTGATGTAGTCGTCGGGAAGGATCAGCCCGGCGGAAGTCTCGACATGCGGGGCAAAGACCACGTCCGGTTTTGCCTCGCGGATCTTGGCCACCACCTCCTCTATCGGGGCCGGGGCGAACGGTGTCTGTGCGCCGTTGCCGGTCTGGCGGGCCATGCAGACGGTGGTCTCGGCGGTGAAGGCACCCGCGTCGAAAATCTGGCTCCAGCGGAAGGAAAACCATCCGTTGCGCACGATCAGCGCATGGGCGCCGTGCCCGAACTGCCGCGCCACGGATTCCATCGCGTAAGTCCCGCCGCCGGGCACGAGCGCCACCGCGTCGGCGGAATAGACCTCTTTCAGCATGGATGAGATGTCGCGCATAACATGCTGAAAAGATTTACTCATGTGGTTGAGCGAACGGTCGGTGAAGACGACCGAATATTCCAGAAGTCCGTCGGGATCGACATGGTCGAGAAGGGCGGTCATGAGGCGTCTCCTGTTGGGTCGGCGGCAGGATGCAGCGGGCGTGCGGGGATGTCCAGTGGTCGGCCTAGCCGATCGGGCCGGGGCGGCGCTCCTCGCTCAGGAGCACGTTGGCCTCGACATTGCCGAGGCCCGGCAGCGTCATGATGCGACGCCGCAGCACGCGCTCGAAATCGGCGATGTCGCGGGCGACCACGCGCAGGCGGTAGTCATACAGGCCGAGGATATGCTCGACCGTCTGCACCTCGGGGATGGCGGTGACCGCGCGTTCGAAATCCTCCAGGCTGACGCGCCCCTTGGTGGCGAGCTTGACCCCGAGAAAGACGGTCACGCCGAACCCCAGCTTTTCATGATCCAGTTCAAGACGTTGGCCGCTGATCGCGCCGCTGTCGTGGAGCCGCCGGACGCGTCGCCACGCGGCGGGCTGGGACAGGCCGAGGCGGCGGCCAATGGCGCTGGCGGAAAGCGTGGCATCCTCGGCCAGCAGCCGCAGGATACGCCGGTCGGTGGTGTCGAGCGCGATCATAGTGGCAGGCCCTCGTCGGACTTGATCCGCGCCACGTGCATGAGCGCCTCGATATCGGCGATATGCGGCAGGGTCAGGATGGCGCTGCGGTAGATCTGCTGATAATGTGCCATGTCGCGCGCGATGACCGAGAGCCGCAGATCGACGCGACCAAGGAATGTCTGTATTTCAATGACTTCCGGCACGTTCCTCGCCTCTGTGATGAATTCGTCGAAGGCGCGGGGTGCGGTCTTGTCGAGCGAGACACGCAAGCTCACCTCGACCTCGTAGCCAAGCGCGCGCCAGTCGATCACCGCGCGGTTGGCGCGGATGATGCCAGCGCTGCGCAGTCGGTCGAGCCGCCGGGCGCAGGTGGCGGGCGTGAGGCCGGTGCGCTCGGCAAGCTCTGCCGGGCCGAGATGCGGGGCGTGCTGGTACTGGCGCAGGAGGCGGCGGTCGGTATCGTCGAGCATGATATTTCCGAATATCTGATCAAGTAAGAATGATATATACAAGATAGCCCGGTATAAACCCCAATAATCATACACCTTCACCGCCAGCAAGGCGTAGTCTCCACCACAGTCAGAACCCCAAAGAAAGGAGACCGCCATGCGCGTCTATTATGATCGCGATTGCGATATCAACCTCATCAAGGACAAGAAGGTCGCCATCCTTGGCTATGGCAGCCAGGGCCACGCCCACGCACTTAACCTGCGGGATTCCGGGGCAAAAAACCTTGTCGTCGCGCTGCGTGAAGGCTCGCGCTCGGCCAAGAAGGCCGAGGCCGAGGGGCTCAAGGTCATGGGCATCGCCGAGGCGGCGGCGTGGTGCGACCTGATGATGTTCACCATGCCCGACGAGTTGCAGGGCGAGACCTATCGCAAATACGTGCATGACAACATCCGTCCCGGTGCGGCGATCGCCTTTGCGCACGGGCTGAACGTGCATTTCGGGCTCATCGACGCCAAGGAAGGTGTGGACGTCATCATGATGGCGCCCAAGGGCCCCGGCCACACGGTGCGCGGCGAATACGTCAAGGGCGGCGGCGTGCCTTGCCTGGTGGCGGTGGACACGGATGCGTCCGGCAAGGCCTTGGAATTAGGGCTTTCCTACTGCTCGGCCATCGGCGGCGGGCGCTCGGGGATCATCGAGACCTCGTTCCGCGAGGAATGCGAGACCGACCTCTTCGGCGAGCAGGCGGTGCTCTGTGGCGGCCTGGTCGAGCTTATCCGCATGGGCTTCGAGACGCTGGTCGAGGCAGGCTATGCCCCTGAAATGGCTTACTTTGAATGCCTGCATGAAGTGAAGCTCATCGTCGATCTGATCTATGAAGGCGGCATCGCCAACATGAACTACTCGATCTCCAACACGGCGGAATACGGCGAGTATGTGAGCGGGCCGCGGGTGCTGCCATATGAGCGCACCAAGGCGGAGATGAAAAAGATCCTGCACGACATTCAGAGTGGCGCCTTTGTCCGTGATTTCATGCAGGAAAACGCGGTTGGCCAACCCTTCTTCAAGGGCACGCGGCGGATGAATGACGCGCACCAGATCGAGGAGGTCGGCCGCAAGCTGCGCGGCATGATGCCGTGGATCAGCGCGGGCAAGCTCGTGGATCAGGAAAAGAACTGAACCCACTGAAATAAAAAGGAAAGGGCGCCCCGCGCGGGCGCCTTTTCAAACCGGGAGGGGCCCCTTGCAGGACATCGCGCCGATCAACTGGCTGAGGATCGGGGCGCTGGGCCTGATCTGGGGGGCGTCGTTCACCTTCATCTCGGTGGCGCTGCGGGACGTGGGGCCGTTCACCGTGGCGGCGGTGCGGATCACGCTGGGGGCGGTGTTTCTGCTGTCGCTGCTGCGGATACGCGGGCTGCGCCTGCCGTCCACGGAGCCGGGACCGGGGCGCAAGGTGTGGCGTTTTTCGGTCTTCATGGCCTTGTTTTCAAACGTTATTCCATTCTCCTTGCTGGGCTGGGCGCAGCAATCGGTGGCCTCGGGCTTTGCCGGGGTGTGCATGGCAGCGGTGCCGCTGCTGATCCTGCCGCTGGCGCATGTTTTCGTGCCCGGTGAGCGGATGCACCTGCGGCGGGCCGGGGGGTTTGTCCTGGGCACCACGGGGGTGGTGGTGCTGATCGGGGCGGAGGCCTTTGCATCAACGGGCAAGGACCTGGAATCATTGGCAAGGCTGGCCTGCCTCGGGGCCGCGATGTGCTATGCGACGGGCTCGATCCTGACGCGGCTGTGCCCGCCCGTGCACCTGTTGTCGCTGGCGGCGGCGGTGATGACGCTGGCGGCGGGGATGATCGTGCCGGTGGCGCTGATCGTGGAAGGCATTCCTAACTCTATGAGTTTGAACGGGTTTTTTGCGCTCATCTATCTCGGCATCCTGCCCACGGGGGTGGCGCAGTTGTTGCTGGTGCAGGTCACGCGCGAGGCGGGGCCGGGATTCTTCGGCCTTGTCAATTACATGGTGCCGGTGTGGTCGGTCATCCTCGGGGCGGTGCTGTTGTCGGAGGCGGTGCCGCCGCGGCTGTTCCTGGCGATGGCGATGATCCTGGCGGGCGTGGCGATCAGCCAATGGGGCGCGCTGCGGCGGCTGTTCGCGGGGCGGCCAACCTGAAGGTTCAACGCGCGAACCGATAGGTTCGCAGGGACAAACGCACGGCGGTGCAGGGTTTTGTAAAGAATTGGCGAAAATCCGGGGGTGAATTGGTATCCAAAGTGGAGATTCAGCAAGACCGGATCGCGTCCCACACATCGAGCGCGGCGCGCGTCTCGGCCACGTCGTGCACGCGCAGGATCTGCACGCCCTGGTTTGCGGCCATCACCGCGATGGCGAGCGAGCCGGGCACGCGGTCGGACGCGACCGGCGTGCCGGTCAGGTCGCCGATGAAACGCTTGCGCGACGCGCCGAGCAGAACCGGACAGCCGAGCCCGTGAAAGAGCGACACACCTTGCAGCAGGCGGAGGTTGTGGTCGCGCGTCTTGCCGAAGCCGATGCCGGGATCGACGGCGATGCGCCCGCGCGGGATGCCTAGAGCCGTGAGCGCCTCGACGCGCGCCCCGAGCCAGTCGTAGACATCGAGGAGCACGTCGGCGTAGCGCGGGTCCTGCTGCATGGTCTCGGGGGTGCCCTGGGCGTGCATGATGCAGACCGGCAGGGCGTGCTCAGAGGCGAAGGGGGCGAGGGAGGCGTCGAACGTGAAGCCCGACACGTCGTTGACGAGGGTTGCGCCCGCGCGGAACGCTTCGTCGGCCACCGGCGTCTTGCGGGTGTCGATGGAGATGGGGGTGGCGATCTCGGCACGGATGGCGGCGATCACCGGCGCGGTGCGGGCGATCTCTTCGTCGAGCGGCACGGGTGCGGCACCGGGGCGGGTGGATTCGCCGCCCACGTCGAGGATGTCGGCCCCGGCCTGCGCCATGGCGCGGGCATGGGCGAGCGCGGTCGCGGGGTCGAAGTGCCGGCCGCCGTCGGAGAAGCTGTCGGGGGTGATGTTGAGGATGCCCATGAGGCGCGGCGCGTCCATGTCCATCCCCGAGAGCGGCGGGCGCGGTGCGGTGAGCCGATGTGCGACGTCGGCGGGCAGGTCGCGCGCGGGCAGGAGGCGGGGCGTCGCGTCGCGGGCGAGCACCTCGACGGTGTCGAACCAGCACCAGCCGCCCGCGAGCGGCAGCGCGCCCTCGGGGCGCGCGTGGTGGTGGTGATCGGTGCGGGGTACGGGGCGATAATAGGTCATCTAGAGGCCGGAGCGGGCGATGTCCTGGATCAGCACCGGCACGCGGCACGCGGCGGGCGGGGTCGCGCCGATGAGCAGGAGGTCTGACGCCTCGATATGGCCCGCGAACCACGCGGCGAGATCGACGGGGTTGTGGGTCGAGGGTGCGGGGCCGTCCACCGCGTCGAGCACGATCTTGGACGGTGCCCAGACACTGATCTGGTCGTGCTTCATCGCCCAGTCGAGTTCGGTGCGGGTGGCGACGACGACGCAACGGTCGTCGCGCCCGGCGAGCACCCAGGCGTTCTGTTCCAGCGCCAGCAGGTCCACGCGGCGCTGGGTCATGCGGTGGCCGGTGTCGGGCGCCGGGGTGTCGGGGGCGCCGACGCAGAGGATCACCGGCTCGGCCCGGGCCTGAAGCTGGTCGAGCCAGCGGCCGAGATTGGGCGAGGTGATGGCCGCGTTGGTGAGGTAGACGACATGCGGGTGCGGCGCGGTGTCGGGCGCGACCGGGGCCCGGGTGGCGACATCGTCCACCGAGCGCACGATTTCGACCCCGAGCGCGCCGGGGCCGCGGTCGAGCTTTTCGATGCGGACGAAGCAGCGCACCGCCTGCGGCTCCCACAGGATGCGCTCGGCGATGCGCTCGGCCAGGGTTTCGAGCAGGTTGAGGCGTTCCTCGGCGAGTGCCGCCTCGATCGCCTCGGTCACGCGGTCGTAGGAGAGGATGCGATCCACGTCATCCTCAAGCGCGCCGGTCATCGGGCGCACCTCGACCACAACGTTGAAGGCAATGCGCTGGGTGGTGCCGCGCTCGGCCTGGAAGGCGCCGATCTCGACCGCGACGATGTGATCGCGCACCGAGATGCGGTCGAGCGGACCATCGGGGGCGGTGGCGCGGGCACGGGCCTGCGGATGCTCGAAGGCGAGGCGGATTTCGTGGCTCATGCGGGCGGTCCCTGTGGTTTCGTGCGGATTGGGTAGCATGGGGGGACGATGCGGGGAATGGGGGAATCCGACGCATGGAGGGAGGGGTGCGGCAGGGGGGTGGGCAGGCTTTGGTTTGGAGGGGACGGTCAGCACAACGCTTGAGGAGCCGCGCAGCGCCCGACCGCCGGGTGGGCGCAACACCGATTGTGCGGCGCGATTTATGGTGCAAGATGCTTCTGCAATCACAGCTACTTGCAACGACGAGGAGCGCCCGCCCGAGGGGGCGGTCGGGCGCTGCGCGGCGGCGCGTTCCGCGCCTTGATTCCGCGCAAGTAGGCCAAGACCGGAAGGTCCTCTCAAGGCCATGTCCGCCCTGCCGCCGGATGGCAAAAGGCCCCGGGGGTGCCCCCGGGGCCTTTGCTTGTCCTGTCAGCCGGGGGTCAGTGCGCCGGCTGCTTGTCCCAGTCCTCGCGCTTGGGGAGCGTTTCGAACGTATGCTCCGGCGGCGGCGAGGGCAGGGTCCATTCCAGCGTGTCGGCGTATTCGTTCCACGGGTTCGCCTCGGTCACGCGGGCGCCGCGGAAGAGCGAGTAGAACACCACGCCGAAGAAGAACACGAAGCTGGCAAACGAGATGAACGCGCCCACCGAGGACCACCAGTTCCAGACCGCGAAGGCCTCGGGGTAGTCGATGTAGCGGCGCGGCATGCCCTGACGACCCAGGAAGTGCTGCGGGAAGAAGGTCAGGTTGGAGCCGATGAACATCGCGGTGAAGTGCAGCTTGCCCATCCATTCGGGGATCATGCGGCCGGTCATCTTGGGGAAATAGAAGTAGATGCCGGCGAAGATCGCGAACACCGCGCCGAGGCTCATCACGTAGTGGAAATGCGCCACCACATAATAGGTGTCGTGATAGGCGCGGTCCACCGCCGCCTGGCTGAGCACGATGCCGGTGACGCCGCCCACCGTGAACAGGAACAGGAAGCCGAAGGCCCAGAGCATCGGTGTCTTGAACTCCACCGAGCCGCCCCACATGGTGGCGATCCAGCTAAACACCTTTACCCCTGTTGGCACCGCGATGACCATCGTGGCGAGCATGAAGTAGCTCTGCTGTGTCAGCGACATGCCCACGGTGTACATGTGGTGCGCCCAGACGATGAAGCCGAGGAAGCCGATGGCGATCAGCGCCCAGACCATCGGCAGGTAGCCGAATACCGGCTTGCGCGCGAAGGTGGCGATCACATGGCTGATGATGCCGAAGCCCGGCAGGATGATGATGTAGACCTCGGGGTGCCCGAAGAACCACAGGATGTGCTGATAGAGGATCGGGTCGCCGCCGCCCGCCGGGTCGAAGAAGGTGGTGCCGAAATTGCGATCCGTGAGCAGCATGGTGATGGCGCCCGCCAGGACCGGCAGCGACAAGAGGATCAGCCACGCGGTGACGAAGATCGACCAGCTAAACAGCGGCACCTTGAACAGCGTCATGCCGGGGGCGCGCATGTTGAGGAAGGTGGTGATCATGTTGATCGCGCCGAGGATCGAGGATGCCCCCGAGACGTGGACCGCGAAGATCGCGAGGTCCATCGACATGCCCGACTCGTTGGTCGAGAGCGGCGGGTAGAGCACCCAGCCCACGCCCGAGCCGAGCTGACCGTTGCCACCCGGCGCCAGCAGCGAGGCGACGCCCAGCGAGGTGCCCGCGACGTAAAGCCAGAAACTGAGGTTGTTCATCCGCGGGAACGCCATGTCAGGCGCGCCGATCTGCAGCGGCATGAAGTAGTTGCCGAAGCCGCCGAACAGCGCCGGGATCACCACGAAGAACATCATCAGCACGCCGTGATAGGTGATCATCACGTTCCACAGGTGGCCGTTGGGCGTGCAGCTCGCGGTATCGGAGGCGAAGAAGCGCGCGCCTTCGAGGCACATGTACTGAACGCCCGGTTCCATCAGTTCCATCCGCATGTAGACGGTGAACAGAACCGAGATCAGCCCGACCACCGCCGAGGTGACCAGGTAGAGGATGCCGATATCCTTGTGGTTGGTGGACATGAACCAGCGGGTGAAGAATCCGCGCTGATCCTCGTGCTCGTGGCCGTGAATGGCTGCGTCTGCCATTGGGTGCCTCCTGTTGACAATACCGCAGGGGACGCGGACCCTCGCCTCACGTCTCCGTTATTGTCTTGGTTCTAGAGCGTCGGGCGCGGGCGGGCAATGTGCGAATTTGATGCAGATCAAAGAATCTTGTCGCACCCCCCCGGGGGGATAGCGGGTCAGCCGAAGAGCTGTGAGAGGCGCGCGGTCTCTTCCGCCAGGCCGTAGGGCGGGTTGACCACGAAGAGGCCCGAGCCGGTCATGCGGTGGCCCTCGCGGACCGGGGGGAAGCGGATTTCGTGGCGCAGGCCACCCGGAAAGGCGGCGGTGAGCGCGGTGAGCATCGGGCCATGCGCGGCGCTGGCGAGAATCGGATACCACAGCACCAGGATGCCCACGTTCCAGGCCCGCGCGATCCGCGCGAAGTGACGGGGAATGCTGTCGTAATCGGCCTTTACCTCGTAGCTCGGATCGCACAGCAGCAGCCCCCGCCTTGGCGTCGGCGGGCAGAGCGCGTGGGCCATCGCGAAGCCGTCCTCGCGGCGGATGCGGGCGGTGTGGGGGGCAAGTGCGGCGCTGAGGCGGGAGTGCTCGCCGGGATGCAGTTCGGCGAGGTGCAGGGCGTCGCCGGGGCGCAGTGATAGAGCAGCGAGAAGCGGCGAGCCGGGATAGGCCGAGGCGCCGTGCAGCGCCCGCGTCTCGTGCAGGCGCAGGCGGTAGGGGTGATCGGCGGGCAGCGCGGATTCGAGCCGCCCGATGCCCTGCGCCGCCTCGCCGGTGCGTTGCGCCGCCGGATCGGCGAGGTCGTAGAGACCGCGTCCGGCATGGGTCTCGATATAGGTGAGCGGCTTGTCCTTGCGGGTGAGGTAGGCAAGCATCCACGCGAGTGCGGCGTGCTTGTGGACATCCGCCGGATTGCCCGCGTGGTAATGGTGCTGGTAGCTGAGCATGAGGGCAGGTAGCAGGTGGCGCGCGGTTGGGGAAGGGCCCGCGGGTGCATGTGTCTGAGCTGTTGGCGTTCAACTGCCATTCCCCTCCTGCCCCGCGCGGAACAAGGCGTGCTTGCACGCCGCCGCGCGAGCGCCAGCCCGCCCCCCGGGCTGGCGATGGGGTGACGCTGGCGCAAAGCTTTCATCTCTCTCGGGAACTCAGGAATAAAGCACGATAGACCAGCCGTTGCACCGCCATCCCGCGGGCTGGCGCTCGCGCGGCTCATCACCGGATGATTCAACGACCGCTCCAAGCCAGAATCTCGCGCCGCGCCGGCCGGCCCCGAGACGCCCGGAATCGTGATGTGTGGGGATATCCCCGGGTCAAGCCGAGGCGGACGGAGGGTGCCGGGCGCGTCCGGGGATGACGGGCGAAGCGGGCGGATGTGAAAAGGCCGCGCGGGGGCCGCGCGGCCTGTCGTGTCCGGGCCGGTGGCCCATGCTTACTCCGAGAAGGTGGCGAGGTAGGCGGCCACGTCCTCGCCGCCCTTGCGCAGCTTGAACGTCATCTTGGAGCGGTCGCCGAGGAATTCGTTGGGATCCTTGACGAATTCGGCAAGGTTTTCCTCGGTCCAGACCTCGCCCGCCTCGGCCTTGGCCTGAAGCCCGTCGGAATAGCGGTAATCCTCGACGCTGCCCATCACCCGGCCGATCACGCCGTGGAGGTTAGGACCGACGCGACCGCCGCGGACGATGGTTTCGTCGCCGTCGGCGATCATGTGACAGGCCTTGCACTTGTTGAATTCCTTCTCGCCCTTGGCAGCGTCGCCTTCGGCGAAAGCGGGCAGGGCGAGGATGGCGAGCGCGGCGGATGCGGTGAGAACGGATTTCATGGCTACCTCTCGGTTGGGTTGCGTTTGCGACCCCGACCATAGCCGCGCCGGGTGGTCATGCAACCGTCAAATCGCCGCGGCGGGCAGCCCTGCGCCGGTCGCGCAGGCGGGTTGTCAGAAGAGCGAAGTTATGCTCCGTTTCAAACAAACGGGGGTCTTCGGGGGACAGGAGATGGGGAAGGCGACGCGGGAGGCGTCGGTGCTGCGGCTGGCAGTGTCGGCGGTGATGGCGGTGCTGGTGTTGGTTGTTGCCACGCCGCGTGGAGCAGTGGCGGGGGATAGCGTGACGGTTGATCTGTGGCTAGCCTATCATGCGCGCGACGAGGTCAACTACGGCACGCGGGACGATGACATCCTGCGGCTGGGCGTAGCCTTTGTGCTGCCGGGCGCGCTCGCGGGGGATCTGCATCGTTATGCCCTGTTTGGCGGGCTGCGCGATATCGGCACCAATCTTGGCAAGAGCAGCGGGCACGCCGCGATGGACGAGGGCGAGATCGGGGTCGAGGCGCTGTGGCTGCGCGGCACGCGCGCGGCGCGGGGCGGAATCGGCGTGCGGGTGATCCATGCCAGCGTGGCCGAGACCGGGCTCGAGGTCGGCTATGTGCACGAGCGCCGGGCGGGGCGCGCGGACCTGCGGTTCCTAGGCGGGGTGCAGGCGGTTTCGGGCGACGTGGCGGGGCGCGAGGATGCGGGCGTCTTCGGGCTGGCCGAGGCCGGCTATTGGACCAGTGAGCGGCTGGTGCTGCGCGCGAGCCTCACGGCGGACAGCGATGGCGCGATCGGCGGGATCGGCGCGGAGCTTGCCGTGGGACGGCGCGGCGCGAGCCTCTATCTCGACTGGGGCCAAAGTATCGGCAGCTATCGCGGCGCGGGGGCCTATGACAGCCTGTCGGCCGGGCTGCGCCTGCCGCTGGGCCGGGCGGCGCGCGGCGGCGGGCAGGGCCTGCGCGATCATCAGTACGCCCGGGCGCGGCGTAGCCTGTTCCGCCCGGTGGGATTGCAATAGCGCGGGCCGCTGTCAGTCCGGGGGAAAAGCGGACTCGAAGCTGCGTTCCAGGGCCGCGTCGAGATCGCCCATCGTCACCGGCAGGCCGAGGTCGACGAGGCTGGTGACGCCATGTTCGGAGATGCCGCAGGGCACGATGCCGGAGAAATGCGCGAGGTCCGGCTCGACGTTGATCGAGATGCCGTGAAAGCTCACCCATTTGCGCAGGCGGATGCCGATGGCGGCGATCTTGTCCTCCGGCGGCGTGCCCGCGGCGGTGAGCGGCTTGTCGTGGCGCGTGACCCAGACGCCGACGCGGCCCTCGCGGATTTCGCCGGTCACGTTGAACTCCGCGAGCGTGGCGATCACCCAGGATTCGAGCTGGGCGACGAAGCGGCGGACATCGCGCCCGCGGCGGCCCACGTCGAGCATCACGTAGGCCACGCGCTGACCGGGGCCGTGATAGGTATACTGCCCGCCGCGGCGGGCCTCGAAGACGGGGAAGCGGTCGGGGTCTACCAGGTCGGCGGGGCGCGCGGAGGTGCCGGCGGTGTAGAGGGGGGGATGTTCGAGCAGCCAGATTGCCTCGTCCGCCGCGCCGCGCGCAATGGCGTCTGCGCGCGCCTCCATCCGGGCCAGGGCCTCGGGATAGGGGACGGGACGGTCGGACCTGATCCACTCCACCATGTGCCTACCCGGGCAGAAGCCCGGCCTCCTTCACCGCCGCCACGCGCGACCGGCTTACGGGAATGTCCTGTCCCGTGCTCATCGTCAAGACCGCGCGCGGGCCTTCGCGCCGGGCGGCGCGCACCTGATCGGTGGCGATCCAGTGCGAGCGGTGCACCTGGAGACCGGGGGAGGGTGCGGTCTCGGCGATGGCGTCGGACAGGCGCATGAGCAAGAGGTCACGGCCGCGCGTGGTCGTGACCTCGACATAGTGATCCTGCACCGTGAGCGCGACCAGCGGCCCGCGCCGGTCGAGCGGCAGCCGCGCGAGGATCGGTGGCGGGGCGTCCGCGCCGGGCGCGGCGGGCGGGTCGCCGCCGCGTGCGAGCATCAGCGCGAGGGTGATCACCAGCGCGATGGCGATGCCGTTGAGCGCCAGCGTGGCGAGGTCGGCAGGTGAGGGCGGCGGGAAGACGGCGAGGTTGACCAGCGAGACAAGCGCCGCGATCACCAGCCCCGCGGGCACCGCTGCCGCCAGCGCCGCCGCCAGCCGGGGCCAGCCGCGCGCCGTCAGCCGTGCAAGGACGAGGTTCACCAGCACCGCGCCGGTCACGTAGGTCAGCGCGCAGACCGCCAGCCAGTAGGCCAGGCGGGGCAGGAGCGGCAGGATATCCACCGTGCCGAACGGCCCGGCGAGCCCCGCCACCGTGCCCGCCGCGAGGATCGCGACCAGCGTCGGGCGGCTGGCGAGGATCGCGTGCAATTCACGCTTCGCGGATTGCAGCAGCCTTTTGTTCACGCATGTCCCCCCCGGTTTCGCGTATCGGCCCTCGCCCCGGCGCGGCCCGTCGTGCCAGCCCCGTGCCAACGCGACACACGCAACATCCATGAGGTTTGACATGACAAGTTTCGATCCGCTTTTCAACGCGCCGCTGGCGATACAGGTGCACGTGGCGGGGGCCGTTGTCGCGGTTCTTCTGACGCCGGTTGCGCTGTGGCGGCGGCGCCGCGACCGGCTGCACAAGGTCACGGGTTACGGCTGGGTGCTTGGCATGGCGGTGGCCGCGCTCAGCTCCTTTGCGATCACGGAGTTCGGCGTGGTGGGCCCGTTCAGCCCAATCCACGCGCTGTCGGTGGCCACGCTGGCGGGGCTCTTCGTGGGGGTGCGTGCGGCGATCCGAGGGGATACGCGCAGGCATCGCGCGTCGATGACGCAACTGAGCCTGGCACTGGTGGTGGCGGGGATGTTCACCCTTGCGCCGGGGCGCATCGTGCACCGGATGGTGATGGGCGGGACCGGCTGGGCCGGGTTTGGCGTGGTCGCGCTGGCGGTCGCGGCGGCGCTGTGGCTGCGGCGGCATCGACGCCACGGGGGCGCGGCGCGGGCCTGATTCGCGCGGTTTGGGGCGTCGCTGGCGGAGGTGGCCTCCGGCTGGCCCCGGGAACCGGCGGAATGCTGCCTCTCCGGGGGGGGATTGCCGCCGCGCGCGGGGCGAATCGCGCATCGAGGGGTGACTCGTGCGGCGCAGGTGCCGAGACTTGTGCTATGATCGGTGCAGTTCCGATGTACCTGATGAGGGAGAAGCGAGATGGGTTCGAAAGCAATTATCATGGCGGCGCTGACGGCCAGCGTCGCGGCGATGCCGGGCACCCGCGCGGCAGCGGATTTCGCCGACGGTCTCGTGGGCGGTCTCGTGGGCGGCGCGGTGAGCGGTATCATAGTCAACGAGAGCGCCAAGGCGCGCGAGCGCAAGCGCACGACGACGACGACGACGAGGCGGGTCTATCGCGCGCCCTCCGTTTCTAGCCAGCAGGTTCGCGAAGAGCAGACCGCGCTCAACTATTTCGGCTTTCCTGCGGGTACGCCCGATGGCATCCGCGGGCGCAACACGCGCAACGCGATTTCGCAGTTCCAGGCGCATATGGGCTACCCGGTCAGCGGGCATTTGCAGGACTATGAACGGCAGTTCCTGATCTCGTCCTACTACCGGGCGCAGTCGGGCGGCGCGGCCACGGCGCAGATTGCCGCGCAGAGCGGGCAGGGCACGCGGGGTCTTTTGCATGCCTATCGTGACGAGGCGCTGGGCATGCAGCAGCAGGGGCAGGGCGGGATGATGGCCCTGGCCCCGCAGGATGAGCAGACGCAGGCGGGCTCGGCCTCCGGCTCGGAATCGGACGGGGGCGCGCTGCCCAACCTGATGGCCTCGGGCGGGGACGGCCCGTCGCTGGCATCGCATTGCAACCAGGTGAGCCTCGTCACCAGCTCGAACGGCGGGTTTGTCACCGCCGCCTCGATGCAGGATGCGCGCTTTGCCCTCAACGAGCAGTTCTGCATCGCGCGGACCTATGCCATCGCCGAGGGCGAGAGCATGGCCGCCTCGCTGCAGGGGATCACGCCCGAGAAGCTGGAGGAGCAGTGCCGTGCCTTTGGCCCGGCGATGCGCGAGCACGTGGCGGCGCTGTCGCTCGACAAGCGCAGCGCAGTGCTCGACGGGGTGCGGGGCTTCGTGCGCCAGACCGGGCAGTCGCCCGCGCAACTGGCCGGAACCGCGCGCATCTGCCTGTCGGTGGGGTATCGCATCGACAACATGAACGTGGCGCTCGGCTCGGGCCTGTTGCTCGCGGCGCTGGGCGAGGACGCCTACGGCGAGCTGATGGGCCATCACCTCAACGAGGGGTTCGGCACCGCGCGCCGCACCGAGCTGGCCAAGGAGTGGTTCGCCGCGGCCGTCGAGGCGGTGGAGAACGGGGCGGAGCCGGTCTTTGCCCCAGGCGATCCGGGACGCAACGCGCTGTTGCGCAAGGCGGTGTTCGGCGCCGATGCGGGCGTGCAGGGCGAGGCCGTGCAGCCCGCCTCGACGCTGCCCACCTTCGACGTGGACTGAGCCCGGGCGGCCACCGGCGAGGGGGGTCGAAAAACCGGCGGGGCGATGCGATTTGCCCCTTCACAACCGGATGAGCATTGCGTATATGCCCCGCAGCCTACCAGGCACGTGCGGTCGTGGCGGAATTGGTAGACGCGCAGCGTTGAGGTCGCTGTGGGGTAACTCCCGTGGAAGTTCGAGTCTTCTCGACCGCACCATACTTACCGAACAAGCGTTTGATTTCGCTTGATAAATTTCAAAGCGCGCTTTGTGTATCCACCCAATTATACACCCTTTGTGCGTTGATGGGCGGCCTAAACCTTGTCACGCGCGTCGACCAGTTTGTGGGTTTCACGGCCTAGCGCATTCGTCAGTTTTCTTACCGCCACCGCGTTGGCGAGTCTGGCCCCGTGTTTCTAGCTTGGGTTATCTGGCTCAGGTCGAGCGCCGCCACCGGCACAGTGCAGTCGGCGTGAGGTCCAGCCGTGAAGGGCGAGTGGAATAATCCCGCCCGTTGCCCTGAGCGCATATTCCAATTTGCCCAACTTCTCGACTTCGCCAAGTCACTACGGATCTTTTCTCCGCAGAAGCGCAAAAAGGCACAAGTTCCGTGTAAGAGACCACAGCGAAACGCCTCGTTTGAGCGGTGAGATAGGATTTGGTTGTTTAGGGTGCTTTTGACTTTGATGTCGCGCTTCGGTGATGGCTTTGATTGGCAGGGGAGATTGGTGAGGGAGCCGGGTTATCAGCCGTATCTCGCCTTGAAGCCTGCGCCTTTCCACAGGTTCCAGCCAATGGCCGCAAGACGGGTCAGGACTTGCATTTTGACCACCCCCAGGAACCGGGTTCGGCGCAGGCTCCAGTGCCGCTTCCAGTGGCCAAAAATCGCCTCCACCCGCCCGCGTGTGACGCCGATTTCAACGTTCCGGGCACGCTCCTGTGGCGTCAGTTTGCGCCTGCGAACCCCGTGCCGCTGCACCTGATCGCGCATCGCGTGATGCGCCAGAAGCGCCCGGGTGCGCGGCCCGATATAGGCGCTGTCCGCATAGAGCGCGGTCTCGTCGCCGACCACCAGATCGCACAGGCTGTCCACTTCGGCCCGGTTGCCCGGGCTCACGCTCACGCGCCGCACGAACCCGTCCTCGTCGGCATTGACGAAGGCCTGCCAGCCCCAGACCGCCTGCCTGCGGCCCTTCACGGTGACTT